>NZ_JBHFOM010000016.1:0-81390 GCF_053543955.1 Colwellia sp. E150_009 | reverse complement strand
GGTGATAAACAGTTACTTAGTCAAGCAACTTGGGGACAACAAAGTACCACTGAAATTAATCATCCGTTAAGTAAAGCGATACCTTTTTTGGGAAGGTGGTTAGATATGCCCGCAATGGCATTATCAGGCGATAGTTTTATGCCGAAAGTACAAGGTAAAAGTTTTGGTGCATCACAGCGTATGGTTATTTCACCTGGACATGAAGAAACAGGTATTTTTCATATGCCAACAAGCCAATCAGGGCATCCTTGGAGCCCATTTTACGGTAAGGGTCATAATGATTGGGTACAAGGAAATGCCTCTCCTTTTTTACCAGGGAAAACTAAATATAAACTGACTTTATTAAGCTATTAATAACATATTTAAACTAAAACATGATTTAAACATGAAAAGGAAAAGAACATGACAACATTAATTTGGTGTTTATTTATTGCCGCACTATTACCATTGCTTGCAAAAGGCCCTGTTGCTATTGCAATGAATAAACTTGGTGGATATAACAATAATCATCCAAGAGATCAGCAAAGTAAATTAACTGGATTTGGTGCAAGAGCGTTAGCCGCACACCAAAATGCCTTTGAATCATTTATACTCTTTGCTCCTGCTGTCTTACTAGCTATTTTTACACACCATACAGGCAGTAATATAGAATTACTTGCTATTGCCCATGTTTGTGCTCGCATAGCATATAATATTTTTTATTTACTCAATATTGCTATGTTACGTAGTTTAGTTTGGTTTATAGCAACTATTTGTAGCTTCAGTATCATTGTTCAATGTATCCCATAAAGCAGTGTTCTTAAAAAATGGTCTAAAGAAACTATTGACACAAATCGGTCAAGCTCGCTAGAGTAAGCGCTCTATAATACCCAAAAATACACAAACCACTTTAAAATATAAGTTTCAGGTGGCTTAGATATAATTCATTTAAAACCTTTATTTAAAAGGTTTTTGCTTACACAGCACAGCAATACAAAGCAATATAGGAAATAAACGTGGGCGAAAAATTAGATTTAAACGAAATACGAAAAGAAATAACAAGTTTGGATAGGGAATTATTAACCTTATTCGCTAAACGTCGTGCGCTCACACTTAATGTAGCTAAAAGTAAAGTACAGCAAGTTAGACCTATTCGTGACCAACAACGTGAACAAGAATTATTAATTCGCTTAATTAAGCAAGGCAAAGAATTAGGTTTAGACGCACATTATGTTACCAGTGTCTTTCAAACAATTATTGAAGATTCTGTGTTAAACCAACAAGCGTACTTACAAAGTTTAGCAAATCCTGATATTCAAACACCTACCGTAAGCGTTGCCTTTTTAGGTGATAAAGGTTCGTATAGTTATTTAGCGAGCCATCGATACTTTTCTAGACGCGCCGAGAAAATTATCGAGTCTGGTTGCCAAAGTTTTGGTGACATTTTACAGCAAGTTGAATCAGGCCAAGTAGATTACGGCATGTTACCAATAGAAAATACAAGCTCAGGGAGTATTAATCAAGTTTATGATTTACTACAGCACACTAATTTGTCTATTGTGGGTGAAATTACCCAACCCATTGAACACTGCCTTCTTACCGCAGTAAATACCAGTTTAAATAAAATCAAAACAATTTATGCTCACGGTCAGCCTTTTGCTCAATGCAGTAATTTTTTAGACAAACAAACGGGTATTCGTATTGAATATTGTGATAGTACAGCTGATGCAATGCTTAAAGTGTCGGAGCTTAAGGATGACACTATTGCTGTTATTGGTAGTGAAGAAGGCGGGCAATTATATCAACTGCAAGCATTAGAGAAGTCTATTGCCAACCAAAATGAAAACCACTCTCGTTTTATTTTAGTTGCAAGAAAGGCCGTTGATGTTGCAGAACAAATTCCAGCTAAAACCGCCATTATTTTAGCTACAGGTCAAAAAGCAGGGGCTTTGGTTGAATGTTTGTTAGTGCTTAAAGAAAAAGGTATTAACATGTGCAAACTTGAATCACGTCCAATTCAAGGTCGCCCATGGGAAGAAATGTTTTATATTGATGTTGAAGCTAATTTAAAACACTTTGCTTTACAAGAAGCAATCAGTGAAATTACAGAGCACACAAATTTTATTAAAGTATTAGGCTGCTACCCTATTGAACATATCAGCCCTACAAGTGTACCAAGCAACGCAATTTAAGTTATTCAAATTACCGCCTACGTGAGTCTATAAACACAAACCACATAGGCGGATTTTTAGCCATTTTAGCAAATTATTGCTTCTTACAACTTCTCTTTATTCAAAGCTAATGCTTTTTGCTCTTTTGCTATTTCATTAGCAATAGCTTGAGGAGAACCCGTGTTTTGACAAAGCCAATAATAAGCCCCTGGCACAATAAACAAAGTAAAAATACTTGCCAATGATACTCCCGCAAAAATAACCACGCCAATCACCATTCTACTTTCAGCGCCTGGCCCTGAAGCTAAAACCAAAGGAACAGCACTAATTACAGTGGTAAACGTGGTCATAACAATCGGTCTCAATCGCTGCTGCGCAGCATTAATTAAAGCTTGTTCAAACAAAACACCTTTGTCACGTAATTGGTTAGCAAATTCAACAATTAAAATACCATTTTTGGCCGCTAAACCAATCAGCATTACAATACCTATTTGGCTGTATATATTTAAACTCATTCCCATTAGTTCAAGTCCCGCAAAAGCACCAACTAGCGCTAAAGGTACGGTTAACAATATAACAAAAGGATGAATAAAGCTTTCAAACTGTGCTGCAAGCACTAAAAACGTAATCAATAAGGCTAAAACAAACACTAACAAAATAGAGCTGCCCGATTCTTTTAATAGCAATGACTGACCTTTGTAGTCTATTTGAGCTTCATCAGGTAGTTGATGGTCGGCAATATCTTTTAGAAAATCTAAAGCATCACCTAATGCGTACCCATCCGCTAAATTTGCCGTAATAGTAACACTACGCAAACGATTATAGCGATTCAATCGTGATGACGTTGCCTCCTCACTTATAATAATTAAGTTGGATAAAGGGATCAGTTCATTTGTTGTAGGAGAACGCACATAAATATTGTCAATATCAGTAGGGCTACGGTATTGTTTTTCATCCCCTTCAATAATTACATCGTATTCTTCACCTCGTTCAACAAACGTTGTAACTCGGCGTTGTCCTAACATTGTCTCTAATGTTTCTGCAATATCACCAACAGGAACACCTAAGTCATATGCTCTGTCACGATCAATTTTCACCATTAATTGTGGATACGTTTCTTTATAGTCACTATTAATAGAGGTGAGGTTAGGATTTTTTTGTGCTGCCTCAATCACAATATCACGCCATTTTGCTAACTCGCTATAGGTATTCCCCTGTAAAACAAAAGCCACGGGCGAATCACTTCCACCACCACCTATACCACGGCGCATAAGCGCAAAAGCCCTAACATCGGTAATACTTTTCAATTCTTCATTTATTTTACCAATAAATTCAAAAGTATCAAAACTACGCTCCCCCCAATCTGGCATCCCTACAATGGCAATGCCACCAGTTCCACCAAAACCAGGTACTCTAACAATCACTCGGTCAAGCTCATCTCGCTCTTTATATGCCAACAGTTTTTCTTCAATACTTTGCATATTTTTAACGTTATTTTCATAACTTGCCCCTTCTGCACTTTGCATCACAATAAATAAATTCCCTCTGTCTTCTTTAGGGGTATATTCTGAAGGCAATTGCATAAACAACAAATAAACAGCTACAAGTGATAAAACAATAATACTGATAATAAGGATAGGTTGATGGATACTTTTTGAAAGTGCCTGACCATAAGAAGCTTCAATTTGCGCAAATTTTCTATCTAAAAACTGACCAAAAGAAGAACTACGTTCTTTATGCTTCAACATTTTAGAGCACAACATCGGCGTTAAAGATAACGCGGTAAGGCTAGAGAAAACTACAGCCGCTGCAATTGCAATGGCAAACTCAGTAAACAACCTGCCAACATTTCCTGATAAAAATACCAATGGTACAAATACAGCAACCAAAACTAGTGTTGTTGCAATAACGGCAAAAGCGACTTCTCTGCCGCCTTCGTAAGCAGCAATTAACGGTGGTTGTCCATTTTCGATTCGACGATAGATATTTTCTAGTACTACAATAGCATCATCAACCACAAGGCCAATAGCTAAAACAAGCGCTAATAAAGTAAGTAAATTAATCGAGAACCCAAACCAAGATAAAGTCATCATTGAGCCGATTAATGCCACAGGTACTGTCAGCGCTGGAATAATAGTTGCTCTAATATTACCTAAGAATAAGAAAATAACGAACACAACCATTAACATAGCAATCATCAACGTATTGTAAACTTCTTCAATAGAGCCTTGTATAAAAACAGAAGAGTCATAGCTGTTCGTAATTGTTGTTCCCATGGGTAATGAGCTTTGTACTGATAACATTTCCTTACGAGCTGACTTCACTACCTCTAACGTGTTGGCTTTAGACTGTTTAATAATACCTAGCCCCACCATATTTTTACCGTTGCCTCGAAACATATTTTCATCATCTAAGGCATCAATACTCACTTTAGCAATATCTCCCATGCGCACAAGCGAGTTATCATTTGCCCGGGTAACAACCATGTTTGAAAAGTCTTGAGGTGTTAAATAACTTCGCTGTACACGAATAGAAAAATCTCGGTCGATTGACTCAATTCGCCCTGCAGGTAACTCAACATTTTCACTACGTAATGTTGATTCAATATCTTGAACGGTAACGTTACGTGCAGCCATAGCAGATCGATTTAATAAAATCTTCATCGCGTAAGTACGACCACCACCAAGACGTACACGTGCAACACCGTCGACAACAGCAAAACGGTCAACAATATAACGATTGGCGTAGTCAGTTAATTCCAATGTTGTCATTGATTCACTCTGTAGAACAAACCAAACAATAACATTTTCATCATCATTGGCTTTAAATACTTCAGGAGGATCAGCCTGTTCTGGAATATTATTCAGTGCGCGTGAAATACGATCACGAACATCGTTTGTTGCGGCATCAATATCACGATCTAAATGAAATTCAATAGTGATATTTGAACGCCCTACTCTCGAATTAGACGTAATGGATTTAACTCCCTCTACGCCACTAATTCTGTCTTCAAGTACTTGGGTGATTTTTGTTTCAACGATGGCAGCAGAAGCCCCTGGATAATTTGTATTAATACTAACGATTGGCGGGTCAATATCAGGGTATTCTCTCAATGGCAACATCAAAAAAGCGACAATACCAAACGTAATAATAAGTAAATTTATGACTGTTGCGAAAACGGGTCTTTTTACAGAAAGGTCAGATAAAATCACTTGGCTTTATCCTCTACATTAAGTACTTCTGGTGCATTAATTATTTTTACTACCGTGCCATCACTTAATTTTAATGCACCCTCAATAACTACAAGATCATTTTGATCAACCCCTTTAAGTACTTCAACAAAACCAGGAAGTCGCCTTCCCAAACTTACACTTTTCCTAATAACACTTTGTTCTTGTCCATCTCCTTGCTGAATAATAAAAACAAAATGTTTGTCTTCAATCGGAATAATGGCACTCTCTGGTAATTGCAGTAGGTTTTCTACTTGCCTTACAACCTCAATATTAAGCAACATACCCGGTCGTAAAGATAAATCATCATTAACAATTTCTGCCCGTACTTTTAACGTACGTGTTACGGGATTAATGCGTGTATCAATTGAAGTAACTTTACCGATAAATTGTTGACCTTTGTAGGCCGAGTTGAGTGCAATAACTGACTGTCCATGCCTGATCGTCGTTAAATAACGCTCTGGTAAATTAAAATCAACTTTAATTACAGATAAATCATCCAGACTTGTAATCACACTTCCAGCATCTATATAAGCGCCTAAACTTATTTCTCTAAACCCCAAAATGCCATCAAACGGTGCTTTAATAGACAAATCATTTAATTTAGTACGCGCACTTTGCAGCTGTGCTGCAATTGCTTTAGTTTTAGCTTCTTGTTGGTCTACTAATGACTTAGACGTAGCTTTTGAGGTAAGTAAGTCTTCAAAACGTTTCAACTGTGCCATTGATTCAGATAAATTAGCTTCTAACTCATTTACTTTAGCCTGCTCTTCTTGGCTATTTAAATGAACAAGTACATCACCTTTTTTTACTAACTGGCCATCTTCAAACAATATTTGATCAACTAAATCTGAATACTTACTACTAATCAGCACTTGTTCATTGGCTCTTGCTGTACCTATTGCTTCAATACCATTATTAAATTCAGTCCATTGCGGTGTTATTACCTTAACTGAAACAACACGTTTGTACTCTTGCGTGTCTTGTTCTGTTTCAGGCCATTGTGTATAAATAATAAGAGCAACGAGTAAAAATAAAATAATAAATAACGGTAATCGGTTTGCAATAAAGTTGTCATTAGACATAAATGAAGATCTCGAATTATTATAGTAAGAATGCATTATGATTATAACGTAAAGAATCAATTATGGCATTTACCCAACCAACAATTTATCTTAAAATATCAACTATTAATCGCAAATAGAGATCAACTCTTGAATAAACTCGCCGTCGTTGCATTCGCCTTATTACTCTTTTTTAGCACCATGCTTTGGTATTTAGCCAATAACTCACTCAATGAATATTTAGCAAGTCAAATTACTTTACAGGGGCATTATTACACAGGACAAATAACAACTGTTACACAGGCTGATTTTTCAACCAATTCAGGCATAGCGACATTTAAAGGGATTCACTTAGCTAACATTGAGCACTATCAAGCTAAAAATGCACTCACTATTGATGAAATTTCTGTTGAATTATCGCCAACTCAATCACAGGCAAAGTTAACAAATATACATAAAGTAACGTTAAATAGGCTTACGCTAAATATAGAAAAAACGGATCAGGGAACAAATATTGATAAACTTATTGAAAACATAACGACAAAACTTGCCAATGACTACCCTCAACAATACCCACAAATAAGTGCTAAATTGTATGCTGAAAATCATCCTGACCTTAATGCAATAGAATATGCAAAAAAGCATCCCCAAGCTGGCCCCATTGTTGAGCATACTGAAAGTAAAAAAGCACGAGGAAAGCCTCAGCAAAAAATTAAAATAGCAGCTATTCATATCAAAAATTTAGAGATCAACATAATCGAGTCTGACACCACAAAAACAATACTTAAAAATAATATAAAATTATCAGCTATTGGTGAACAAGGTGGCTTAACTTTAAACCAAATAGGCGGCGAAATATTACTTAGTTTACTCAACGTTAAATAATTTACATCCACTAAATCTTGTTTATTTAACATGTAAAACATTGATTTTACTTGCTCAAACATAATGATATGTTAATTAAGTACATAAAAAAGTATAGATAACTTATCAATTAAAAACATTAAGTTATTGAATAACTTGATTAATTTTTATTATGCATTCTAATTTATGGTTGTAAAACACAAAGTATTTGTATATTATCCCCTTAAATTTATGTTGTATGGAGTTGAACTTGGCATTTACGCCGCCCTAGGCCTATTTCTTTTCCTGCACTCGCTTATGTTGAGCGCCCTACTCGCATCTTTCGCGAGACACTTGCGTTTACGCTTTATTCATTCCTCTCGTTTGAGGACTTAAACAATTAGGTTATTTTGCATGCTCGAACACGTTAAAAGAGACTGGCTCTCTAATATTCGTGGTGATGTGCTTGCGGGTATCGTAGTGGCATTAGCCCTTATCCCCGAAGCCATTGCCTTTTCTATCATTGCTGGTGTTGATCCCAAAGTCGGGCTATACGCTTCATTCTGTATTGCTGTTATTATTTCTATCGTTGGTGGAAGGCCTGGTATGATTTCAGCTGCCACAGGTGCAATGGCACTTTTAATGGTTACTTTAGTTAAAGATCACGGCCTTGAATACTTGCTTGCCGCGACATTATTAACAGGTGTACTACAAATATTTGCTGGTTTTTTACGCCTTGGCGAATTAATGCGTTTTGTTTCTCGTTCAGTTGTAACAGGCTTTGTTAATGCCTTAGCTATACTCATATTCATGGCTCAACTACCCGAACTAACCAATGTCACTTGGCATGTATATGCCATGACAGCAACGGGCTTAGGCATTATTTACCTTTTCCCATATCTACCCAAAGTGGGTAAAGTGTTACCCTCTCCATTAGTTTGTATTGTCAGTTTAACAATTTTTTCAATGATTATCGGTTTAGATATACGTACCGTAGGTGATATGGGCGAATTACCTGACACATTACCTATTTTCTTATGGCCTGATATTCCACTAACATTAGAAACACTAACAATCATTTTTCCATACTCTGTAGGTCTTGCTATTGTTGGTTTACTTGAATCTATGATGACAGCAACCATTGTAGATGACTTAACCGATACAAGCAGCGATAGAAACAAAGAATGTAAAGGCCAAGGCATTGCTAATATTGGTGCTGGATTATTTGGTGGAATGGCTGGCTGTGCCATGATAGGTCAATCAATTATTAATGTGAAATCTGGTGGACGAGGACGACTTTCTACCTTTATAGCAGGTGCTTTTCTACTGGTAATGGTGGTATTTCTTGATGAATGGTTAAAACAAATTCCGATGGCTGCATTAGTGGCTGTAATGATCATGGTTTCTATCGGTACTTTTTCATGGTCATCAATAACAGACTTACGTAAACATCCTCTCTCCTCCAACATCGTAATGATCGCAACCGTTGTTGTTGTTGTAGTTACACATAATTTAGCTATTGGCGTTATGATAGGTGTGTTGCTAGCAACACTCTTTTTTGCTAATAAAATTGGCCGCTTTATGGCGGTTAAATCTGATTTTTCACAAGAAAAAAACATACGTACTTACAAAGTTGTAGGTCAAATTTTCTTCGCGTCGGCCGAACAATTCATTGAATCATTTGACTTTAAAGAAGCAGCAAGTCATGTTGTTATTGATTTAACCGATGCACATTTTTGGGACATTACCTCTGTGTCATCATTAGATAAAGTGGTCATTAAATTCCGTCGTGAAGGGGCTACTGTGAATATCATCGGAATGAATGAAGCCACCGAAACCGTAGTAGATAAGTTTGGGGTACACAATACCCCAAATGAAGTTGATAAACTATTGGGCGGTCACTAAGGAGAAAACAATGAATAAAATTATTACTTGTATCGATGGTTCTTCTATTACTCAGTCAGTGACTGACGCAGGTATTTGGGCTGCTAAAAAACTCAATAAAACCATTTGTTTTTTACACACCATAGAGAAAGAGCAACAACACGGCGCTGACGATTTCACAGGGGCAATTGGCTTAGGAGCACGTTCTAGCTTACTTGAAGAAATGACAAAGCTAGACGAGCAAAAAGCTAAAATTGCCTTACAATTAGGACAGGAATTACTTGAATTTGTGGCTTCATCAGCTAAAAACTCGGGTATTGAACACGTTGAATCACTCCAACGTCATGGCGATGTTGTTGATGCTGTATTAGACGTTGAAAAAGACAGTCAACTTATTGTTATTGGTCGAAGTGGCTTACAACATGATGGTGACTTTAAAGTACTTGGTTCACATATTGAGACCCTATTACGAAAATCTGAACAACCCGTGCTGATTGTTCCTAATACATTTACTGCTCCTAAATCATTTATGATTGCATACGATGGCCGAGCGTCTGCTGACAGAGCATTACAAAAAGTGCTCGACAGTGGTTTATTAGCGGGGGTTAATTGTCATTTAGTATCGGTGAAAAATAACGAAGCAGCCTTGATAAGTAAGTTTGATAATGCCAAAGCTCGACTAACAGAAAAAGGCTTTAACGTAACAACTGCATTTTTGAAAGGAAGCATAAACGAGGCATTAATGACCTATCAAAAAGACCATAATATTGAACTCGTCATTATGGGAGCATTCGGTCATTCTAAAATTCGACAGTTTTTTGTTGGTAGTAATACAATAAAAATGCTGGAACAAACCCATATACCACTCATTGTTTTACGGTAATCACTTAACGCTGAATACAATATAAAGAGGAAAGTTATAACAACTTTCCTCTTTGCGTTTAGTAAGAGCAAAAATCACAATTTTTACAGCATTTAAAAAACGACTTAATATTTTAATTAATTCCAGATCAATAAAAAGACTTATATTATTAGCGGCGTTTCATTAATTAAGTGATCTATTTTATACGTAGAAAAAATTGCCAAATACAAGGTGCTTATTTCAATAACTCGTTGTTCAGCAAAATATCTAAAATCGTCAATCCTTCCATTGCTCTTTAATCATAAGAATTTTATCTAATTGCTGATCCAAACAATCAACTAATTCTGGATCAAAATGTTTGCCTTTTTGACTACGAATAAAGTCCATTGCCTTCTCTAGTGGCCATTCGTCTTTATATGGGCGAACACTTGTGAGCGCATCAAATACATCAGCTAATGCAACAATTCTTCCTTCTATGGGTATATTTTCTCCCTCAAGCTGATTGGGGTACCCCGTTCCATCCCATTTTTCATGATGGGTTAATGACACTACTTTGGCTAACGCGATCAAACCAGAATCAGATTCTCCTAAAATTTCTGCTCCAATTTCAGGATGTTTTTTCATAATAGAAAATTCTTCCTCGGTAAGCTTACCTGGTTTTAGCATAATGCTATCAGGAATGCCTATTTTACCAATATCATGCATGGGGGCTGCACTAAATAAATTATTAGCGTCCGCTTTTGAAAAACCATAGGCCTCAGCAATCACTTTGGAATAATGGCTCATCCGCATAACGTGCATGCCCGTTTCGTTATCTTTATATTCAGAAGCTCGCCCTAAACGTTGTATAACTTCTAATCGACTTTTTTTAAGCTCATCAACATCAACTAAAGATAAATGTGTTTTCACTCTAGCCTTAACAACCGCTGGAGAAATAGGCTTAGATATATAATCTACAGCGCCTAAATTTAAGCCTTTAGCTTCATCGGTGGGATCACTTAATGCGGTAATAAAAATAATTGGAATAGATTTAAATTTTGTGTTTTTCTTAAGTTGTTCACAGACCTCATAACCTGTCATTTCAGGCATCATAACATCGAGCAAAATTATATTTGGTAATTCTTTTTCAACTAAACGTAGCGCTTCCTGGCCACTTTTTGCAAACACCAGTTTATAAGTATCATTTAATAATTGATTAAGTACACGTAAATTAGCAGGCTCATCGTCTACCACTAACACAAGTTGCCTATTACCTTGCATTTTTCCCATAGCTTTTCCTATTATCTATTCCAATTTACTTATTAATACATTAACTAAATCAGCAGCAGATGAAAATTCAAAATCATTACATGCATTAATAATCTCATTAATTTCTTTAGGGCTTACTGAATTTAACGCTTGTAGTTTATCCAAAAGTGCATCATCGAATTCATTATTTTGCACGCAGTGTTCAAGCTGTTGTAAGAGCTCTATCAGGTTATTTATACTCTCGTCACTAACACTTGGATCAACTTGAATAATTTCATCTGTCCCATCACTCCTTTTTATGACACAATCTTTAATAATGCGGAATTCAGTTTCAATATCAATAATATTTTGCTGACTACGTTCCCTTTCACGCTTTTGTGTTGACTGCTCTAATAACTCAAACATCTTCATCAAACGATTCAAAGCAAGGTTACCCACGCTACCTTTATACTTATGTGCTAATTGTTCTAATGTTTGCCAATCATTATCAGTTAAGCAGTCGTTAAGAGTACATAGTTCAGATTCAGCATGTTTTATAAACCGACCTAATTCCGCATAAAAGTTAGTTTTAGAACCCCATAACGTAATCCCGCTATCAACATCTATTTTTAATGTTGATTTATCCACCATATCATTCGCGTCAACGGTTATATTTTGTAACTTAAGCACACTAGCAATTTCATTAAAAAGCTCTCGTATATTAATAGGTTTATTAGCAAAGCCATCTATACCAGCTTGCTCAGCAGAAAGTCTATCTTGTGGTAATACGCTCGCTGTTAGCGCAACAATAGGGATTCTATTACAATTATTATTAGCTTCAAATGTTCTACGGAATTTAGCTGCGGTTAAGCCGTCCATAACAGGCATTTGAATATCCATTAGTACAATATCAATGCCGTTATTTTCCATTTGAACTAAGGCTTGTTCTCCATCCCTAGCTTCAAATACAGTATGACCATGACGTTTAAGTATTAAAGAGAGCAATTCAATATTTTGATCAATATCATCAACAACAAGGACATTAAGAGGCGACAACGCTTGGGAGTTGTATTGTTCTGTTCCATTATTTATAGACTCAATTGCTTTTAAGGGTAATGTAAAGCTAAACTCAGTTCCCTCTCCTTCAATACTCGTCGCGGTAATATTCCCTCCCATTAATTCAACTAATTGTTTACTTATGGTTGTACCAAGCCCCGTTCCTCCAAAACGTCGACTCATTGACTCGTCTGCTTGTGCAAATGCGTCAAATATCGTTTCTAACTGTGAAGGGGTCATGCCTATGCCTGTATCTTTAATAACAAATTGAATGGTTTGATCTGCTAGCATTTCAATTCTAATTTCAATAGTGCCTTGCTGTGTAAATTTAATAGCATTGCCTAACAAATTGGTTAAAACTTGACGGATACGATCAGGCGCACCATTATAATATCCCTGTACTTTAGGAGAAATATTGAGACTAATTTCCAATCCTTTATTCTGAGCTTCTAACCATAAAGTAGAAACCACAGCATCAACCTCTTCAACAAGCGAAAAATCGCGATATTCTAATTGAAACTTTCCTTTCTCTAATTTTGCGCTATCTAACAAATCATTCAAAATATGTAGTAATGATTTAGCTGACTGATTGATTGTATTAAGATATTTATCTTGTTTATTATCCAATTCACTATCAAGTAGAATATCACTAAAACCAATAATAGCATTCATAGGTGTCCGAATTTCATGGCTCATATTAGCTAAAAATGCTGCTCGTGTTTCTGCTGCTTTTTCAGCTTTTTCCTTAGCCGTAACCATTTCTGATTCCATTTTTTTTCGGTCACTAATATCCATAATAAAACCATCAAGATAGTAATTTTTACTGTTCTCAACTTTGGTTGCGCGACCATAGCCCAACATCCATTTTACCGTGTTATATCGATCAATAAGCCTATACTCAATCTGATACCCATCGGGATGACGTAAATCCGTTGCTTCAATTATGCTAAAGTCATCTGGGTGAACAAAATCACCTAGACTTCGTTTAGGATCAGGTAATAAAAAGTCTTGCGCTGGATACCCCGTTATTTTTTCAACCTCATCATTAATAAAAAGATTAGGCCAACCTGGAACATCAATACATCGATAAGCTATTCCAGGAATATTAGTGAGTAGAGAACGAATTCTTGCTTCATTTTCCCGTAGTGTTGTTTCCATTTTTATTCGGTCACGCAAATCAGAAATAAAAGCAACAAACATATGTTGGTTATTTACTTTAACGTGCCCAATACCAAGACGCATAGGTATTTTTTCACCACTTTTTGTCATGGCTTCTACTTCACGTCCTGCGCCAATTATTTTTGCAACCCCCGTTTGTAAATAGTTTTCAATATATTGGTCATGACCATGTTGAAATGGTGCTGGTACAATCATTTTTACATTATTACCGAGTAACTCCTCACTTTTCCACCCTAATAATAATGTCACCATTTTATTAACACTAATAATAATGCCTTTGGCATTAATAGTAATAATACCGTCCACTGCTGTTTCCATAATAGCCGAAAGTCGTCTTTCATTTTGTAGTGCTTTAGCTGAAATATTTTTATATCTAAAAATCAAATTAACCGCTAATACTATCGAAATAACAAAGATGGTAACAAGGCTAATGCCAACTGCTAGATAAAGTGAAATATCATCCGTTTGTTTTGATGTTTCAAAGCCAGGAGGTAACACAAATCGTGCTGCCGCCATACCTGTATAGTGCATACCAGAGATAGCCATTCCCATTACACAACTTGATATAATCACCTTTAGTTTACGGCTGAGTTGAATTTTACCTATATCATCAAGGCCAAACCTGACCCAAAGCGATAAGATAGCCAAAATAATAGCGACTAAAATAGAAACAACAAATATTGATAAATCATAACGAAGCAACGGTGTCATTTCCATTGCAGCCATACCAATATAATGCATTGCACCGATACCAAAACCAACCAATATGCCTCCAATGATTAATTGAAAGTGTTTAAGGTTACCTTGAGTAATTAAATTCAGTGAGACCCACGAAGCAGCAATTGCAGGTATCATTGACATTATAGTCAACTTAAATTGATAGGACACTGCTGTGCACAACTCTAGTGCCAGCATACCTATAAAGTGCATAGACCAAATACCACACCCTAAAACTAAACTGCCTATAAATAAATAAACATGCTTACGCACGAATGACGCTCTCGCTGCTTGAGAAGCAACTTGAAGCCCCATGTAAGAAGCAAAAATAGCGATAGAGATTGAGAGAACCACTAGCAAAGGGTTATATTCGGAAGCTAAAAGTAAATTGGCATCTGAGTATTGGAAAAGCTCAAGACTGTTTTTTATCATAAATATATACTAATGTTTTTTCTAGATGATTGTTATATAGCTGGACAATTGTATTGTAGACTATTGAGGTAAAAAATTCTGATACAACAGCCCTTTAAACAGAACTTTATCACAATTTAAAGCAATCAATAAATCCTATATCCAAATAGCAGAGGGGATAATAAATCTTACAAAAGTCATACAGCAAACCTTTTTTACATGAATGAAAAAAATTAATCTGTCGAATGAATTCTTCTCGTTTGTCATAGATGATAAATCACCATAAGATTAACTTGTTTTTAAGTCTCCCCGATTTTTAAAACGTGTTTATATGATAACTTGTTACATTTTAAGGACATCAATTGATGTCCTTTTTTTTCTAATAGTTTTAGACAATATTATTTCGCTGTCTAAAAACCTGCCTAAAAACATTTTTATATAGCTTCCACTCATAAAAAGCAGTTAAAACTATCAAAGAGAATAAATATATTTTTCACATAATATTAATTCGTAAAATACATATAACGTAAAATAATGTAGAAAAAGCATTAACCGTTCAACATAACTACTTTGTAATTACTATAGCTTAACAAGTGAAAATAACTAATCTATTAAATGAATTTTTCTCGTTTGTCATAGATGAGAAATAACCATATGATTAACTTGTTTTTAAGTCTCCCCGATTTTTAAAACGTTTTTATATGATTAACTTGTTTTATTTTAAGGACATCAATTGATGTCCTTTTTTTTCGGACTTTTTTCTAAACGTAAAAAACGTCATTTTGGTGCAAAAATACTTTTATAGTACGTCATTATAGTGCACCACGTATCAAATCAGTTCATATTTCAAAAATAACTCTTAATTATCAAAACCTTAAAATTCGGCTTGAGTTTTGCTATAATAGTTCGTCATTCTTAAAAAATATTTACTATGTCAATACAAACACCAATACGTGGCCTACGCTCATTTTGCGTTGCGTCAAAATGTTTAAGCTTTAAACATGCTGCTTCACAATTATTTCTAACGCCATCAGCTGTAAGCCATCAAATCAAACAACTGGAAACACAATTAGGCACATCTCTTTTTAAACGCGGTACTCGCACAATTGAACTCACCAGTGCAGGAAAACAATTCTATCAGTCGATTCAGCCTATAATTCACCAGTTGGAATCAACCATATCTGAATTCACTCAAAAACAACAAAATCAAACGATTATTATTAGTTTACCGGAGTTTTTTGCCAGTGAATTATTTGTTCCAAGCCTAACATTATGGTCTGAAAGTAATCCTACAATTAATTTGCAACTCGAAACAGTTAAATCAAGCAAGGAACAGTCGCAATCAGCAGATTTATCGATTGTACTTGCTAATGGCAAACCAAATGCCAACATTGTTCATGAATTGTTTCCTATACGTTATGCACCTGCTTGTAATAAAAAACTGTATAAAAAATTAAAAACTACTGGATTTTCTGCTTTAAAAACCACGCCATTAATTTTACATAGTTCGCGCCCTTGGTCTTGGCATCAATGGGCCGATAAAAATGGTGTTGATGATTTTGACCCTAAACAAATTATTCAATTTGATAGTATGTTTGGTGTCGCTCGAGCCGCGCAGCAAGGTATGGGCATAGCATTAATTCCCTTACCAATGAGTAAGGCTTGGTTTAGCGAAGAACTATTAATCAAACTGTTCGATGAAGAATTGTATACTAATGATAAATATTACCTCATTCAACATGAAAACATGGATGAACGACCTGAACTTTCACTATTTGCTGAGTGGGTTAAAAACAATTTTTCAGCCTAATAATTAAATGTTTTTATCGGGTTAACTACACATGAATATTATTCATCTAATGGGTTTATTTTGATCGTTTGTCAGTGGCTAACCTTATCTCTATATTAGTTATGTATCAACAAGATACATAACCTGATGGAGAAAATGAACATGAATAAGTCTTTGTTTAAAAAAACAATATTGACTACTTTATTATTAAGCATAATCAATAGTGCTGCAGCGAACGACACAACGTTTAAAGTTGCGGTAGTAAAAGGTGCTATTGGTACAGTAGATATCACTAAAGGTGAAATCGCCTCAAGTATAGAAAAATTAACCACGAACAAAAAATACAAAGAATTTTATGCTAGTAAAATGAACTTATGTGTTGCCTATTTACAGTCAAATGAAAATAGTAAATCTGAGTCAGCCTGTACATCAGCTATCAAAAGCTTAGAGTCAATGCCAGAAACAAAAAAAAGAGTTAAATATTTAACAGCCCTTAATTATAGTAATCGTGGTGTCGCTAGATTTAGACAAAACCAATTAACACAAGCATTGTCAGATTTTGAAGCTGCCGTTGCTATTGATAACAACCCAATTACGAGTAATAACTTAGTCCATATGAGATTACAATTACCCATTTCAAACACAGAGCCTACAGCTGAGCTATCAGAGTAAATGTTAATCAATAAATATATGCCAAATAGCGCTGTCTCATGTTTAAAAATGACTTTAGGTTCATCCTTACACATTGAGACCCGCATATTTTTCTCTGAATTTTGTTCTAAATCTGACTGCCTAATATATAACGGCTTTAGCTTTCGTTATCATACAAAGTTAATAGCTTGCTTAGTGTATTTAACTTGCTTAATGCATTGAAAAGGTTAATTCGGCTGAAAAATCACAGCCAACTTGGGTAATAATTTTTCTTTTAGCCTAATTAATGCATCGTCTGAATAAGGGGTTAAGGGTAATTGTCCCCAAATGGGTTTAGGCCAACTACTATCAGTTTGAAACCGAACAATGTGATGAATATGCAATTGTTCCACAACATTACCCAGTGCAGCAACATTCATTTTATCTCCCTCAAATACTTGCATAAGTAACTCGCTTAACAAGCTTGACTCATTTAACAACTGCTGCTGCTGCTGCCAATCTAGTTGATATATGTCAGAAACATCTGCCACTTTAGGCACCAAAATAAACCAAGGATAAGTACTATCATTACACAACAGTAATTTACAAAGAGGAAACTCTGCTAGTTCAAAACAATCATGTGCTAATTGTGGATGTAAAGCAAACGTATCTAATGGTTGCGTATTTTCTAACGATGTATTTTCTGACATTGTATTTTCCTTAAGCGCGGTTACTGAGAATACTGATACTATCTTTTGTTTTTTCTGCCTCGTCCTCGCGCTAATTTTTTAGCTTCACGGGCTGCAATTTTTTTTGCTTCTTGTTCTGCAAAATAGGCATTTTCATCTTCTATATTTTCTGGCATTTCAAACGTAATAACGCCCAGTGTTTTATCTCGTATCTCATTAATTAAAATCACTGAAGCTTTATGCATATCAACATGACCACCATTTTTAATACAGCTACGTTTTCTACCAATCGCTTCAATCAAATCTTCTTCGTGCAAAGGCAACTCGCTTAATTTATACCGTTCCATTAAGCGTTCTGGATAAGCTTTAAGTAAATATTCAGCGGCAAAATAAGCAATATCGTCATGATCAAACGCAGTATCCTTAACAGCACCAGAAACAGCTAAACGATAGCCACTATTTTCATTCGCAATTTTTGGCCATAACATCCCTGGTGTATCAAAAAGATATACCCCCTCTTCTAGCTTAATGCGCTGTTGCCCTTTGGTTACAGCGGGTTCATTACCTACTTTTGCTTTAGCTTTACCCACTAAGGTATTTATTAAAGTTGATTTGCCTACATTAGGAATTCCCATGATTACCGCATTAATTTGTTTACCTTCTTCATCTTTATTAGGCACCAATTTTTTAATCAAGCTAGGAATGGTTTTGGCTATTGATGCATTTTCAGTAGTTAAAGCAATAGCCTTAACATTATGTTGAGACTCTAAATAGTTGAGCCATATAGCTGTTTTGTCTGGATCAGCCAAATCACTTTTATTGAGAACCTTAATAAGAGGTTTATCTCCTCTTATTTCAGTGATCATAGGGTTTTCACTGCTAAATGGTAAACGGGCATCACAAACCTCTATTACTACATCTATTTGTGGCAAAATCTCTTTGATTTCTTTTTGAGCTTTATGCATATGACCAGGAAACCAGTTAATTGCCATGAAATATCCTAACGTTGAACAAAGTTAATAAATGAATTTTAGCAAGGTTTAGCTTAGGCACAAAGATTAATCGAAAACTAAAATAAAAATAATGAAAAAGATTAAACTTTTTCATTTATATGCCGATTAATTAGACAAGTATCAAAAAATGTGGGGGATGTACTCAAGGGTAACCCTTTAATCTCTTGTGTATAAATATAAATTATATGAAGTATATAAACGATTTAACCTATCTCAGCCATATTGCACAAACTGAACAATTGGTTAAAGATAAAAAACAAAAAAACAAATATCGCCAAACAGTATTATTAAATGATGAGTCAAGCTCAGAAGAAAAACCTGAAGAATTGGCTGAAGCGGCTCCTGTCATAGAAAAAGAAAGCGAGCGCCGTACAGGCAGAGATCGACGCAAAGAAAACCAAGAACGTGGGCGCTATATAGAATCTCGCCAAAATAAGAACCGTCGTCACCAAAAAGAATTGCGCATAATAATCTAGTTACGCTTATCAGGCTTTTTTTCTAGCTATAAGTAGATATTTTATTGATAATAGCACGCAATATTATTAATAAAATATAGATAAATTTTTGTATGAGTAGAAAATTTTATGTTGTCTGGAAAGGCGCTAAAACAGGTGTTTTTTCAACGTGGAGCGAAGTTCAAAACCACACTCAGGGGCGATCTGATGCTCAATTTATGGGCTTCCCTTCCAAAGCTGAAGCAGAAGCTGCCTTTGCATCAACTTACACCAAAGCCTTAATGAAACGTGCTACAGATAATAAAAGCAGCACTGTTTCAGCTAAAAAATCGCCTAATATCAGCCAGAGCACAGCGACAATAAATAAAATACAAACAGCTGAAGTTCAAATATATTGCGATGGTGCTTGTTCACCTAACCCAGGGAAATCAGGTACGGGGTTAGCCGTTTATCAGCAAGGAAAAATCAGCGCACTGTATTATGGTTTGTACCAAGCTAATGGTACTAACAATACCGCAGAATTAAATGGTTTACTCTATGCATTCAAGTTAGCTAAAAAATGCTTGTCAAAAGTTGAAAAAGTACAAGTACTATCAGATTCAAAATATTCAATTGATTGCATCACAAAATGGGCAAAAGGTTGGCAAGCAAAAGGATGGACACGTGGCAAAGGCGAAGAAATCAAAAATTTAGACTTAATTAAAGCATGTTTCTCGCTTTATCAAGAAATCAAAACACAATTAGTGATCAGCCATGTAAAAGGCCATGCCAATATTGAAGGTAATGAATTATCTGATCGTATGGCAGTATTAGCCCGAGTACAACAGCAAGAAACCTTGAAGAAGTATCAGGGTGAACTTGATATTAAAACTATTTTAGCCATGGAATCTGGCTAATTATGATAAACATAGTCATCATTTTAGTACTCATTGTAATTTCAGCCCTGTTACTAACAAAAAAGTTTAGTTTACCTAGAAATATTAGTCTGCTTTTTATGGCGCAGCCTTTAGTCATGTGCTCTGCCCCAATAATTGTTTTTATTGGGGGATTATTATCAAGTGAACTAACTACCAATGCATCTCTTGCCACCTTGCCTATTAGTTTGATGATTTTAGGTGTTGCTGCTGGCTCTATTCCTGGCGCTATGATTGCAAAAGCTAAAGGGCGAAAGTTTGCGATATTTAGCGGATTTAGCTGCCTTTTGGTGGCTGCACTATTAGCTGTTTTAGCTACAACGTTAGCAATATTTAACTTGTTTGCACTAGCAAGTTTCTTATTTGGTATTGGCGGCGCGTTTACTCAACAACTTAGGTTTGCAGCAATAGAAAGTACCAATAATGTAGATGATATTCCCAAAATATTAGCCATTTTAATGTTAAGTGGTGTATTCGCAGCCTTTTTAGGCCCTGAAATTGCGGTAACCGCGAAAGATTGGGTTGCTTCACCTCATGGTTATACTGGCTCGTTTCTATTATTAGCACTGTTCATTGGCTTAGCCGCGCTCATTATGGTGTTTTTTAAAGAGCCTGAAATCAAAGAAACATCAAATGACGGTGAAGCAAGGCCCTTAACAGTTATTATCAAACAGCCTATTTTTATTATTGCTATTTGCACGGCTACCATAGGTTATGCCCTGATGAGTTACTTAATGACAGCAACACCGTTAAGTATGCATCACATGCAAGGTCATAGTTTAATAGAAACTAAATGGGTAATACAAAGCCACATTGCCGCAATGTATATACCTTCGTTGTTAACGCCTTGGCTGGTTAAAAAAATTGCATTGAAAGGTTTACTTAAATTAGGCACTATCATTTATATTGTTGTTGCCTTAATTGCCTTTTCAGGTCAAGAGGTAATGCATTATTGGTGGGCATTGGTGCTACTAGGTATTGGTTGGAACTTTTTATTTTTAACTGGAACATCTTTATTGCCACAAAGTTATCGCCCTTGTGAGCGTCATAAAGTGCAAGCTACTAACGACTTTGTTTTATTTGGTTTTCAAGCCTTTGCATCACTTATGGCTGGTTGGGTATTGTTTACCGGTGGTTGGCATTATGTAGTACTAACTAGCCTTCCAATGCTTGTGGCTTTATTTGTTGTCAATATACTTTATTTACGTCAAGACAAAAAACAGCAATTGCAAAGTAGTTAACGAATTAATGAGATATTATTGAAAGGAGATAGGTAATGAGTGGAACAACTATGGTTGTAGTTATCGTTTGTGTTGTTTTTGGCGTTATGTATGAAATATATAAAAAACATATCGAATTTAAAACAAAAACGTTAAAGCACAGTAAAACAGCTGACGAAGAAAGTAGCCAACTCAGACAACAAGTTGAAAAACTAACCGAGCGTGTACAAGTACTTGAAAAAATAGTGACTGATGAAGGCTATCAAGTACAAAAAGATATAAATAATTTGTAGGTTAACAGCGCATGAAATTAATCATGAAAACTGAATTTGATAACCTCAGAGACAATGACAATCACTGTTACGACACAGATTCAAACGGTGATAAGCAAGTGGTGCGAATTTATTGTGACGAACTGCTTATTGCTAAAAAGTTAACTCAGAAAAAATCGGTTAGGTATTTTGGTATTAATGGTTATCAAAAATACCTAACCCAATAAAAACAAATATTGAGTTGTTATAAATAATAAAAATGATGTCAATAAAGAGTATTTAGGCCCTTGTGTGCTTTTACATAAGGCTTGAGTCAAGGGCGGGGTTAAGCTCTTTGCTGCCGTTAATAATTGATTCGTTGAGTTAAAATAATAGGCAAACGTTAGTTAACTTCTAATATCCCAAAGTATTTTTATTTCTTCAACAATTGCTTTAATTACAGGCTCATTCATTCTATTTTTGTGAACGACAAAAAATAAATCGATAGCGAAATCTAATTGTTGCAGTATATTTACTTGTCTTTTTGATGCGGCCTGTAATGCCACTTCAGTTTCTAAAAAGCTTATTCCACAACCTGATGTAACAAGTGATAAGCGTGTATTATCATCACTTGTGTTAATGTTTGCTAAATTGTGATTTGGAAGTTTATTTTTTAAAGCTTCATCAAAAGGACAATATGCACCCATTTTTATCCATGGTTGGCTTGTAAGCTCAATTATCGTTGTATTGTCGTTTAACTTGCTTGAGAAAGGGATAATAGTGGTAATGTTTTGCTTTTTTATTTTAATAGCAAATAAATCTTCAGGCACATTGCCATAAACATACCCTCCATCAATAATTTTGTTTTGAATTTCTTCAATTGCTTTACCCGTTGATCTTGTGGATACACTAAGGCTAATACCTTGACAGTTTTCACTAATGTTCTGGTATAAATTCGTTAGTTTTAATTGAGGGGGTTGTTGATTAATAGATAACTTATAATCGCCAATAATTTCATTTTGATTTTCCGCAGCTAAATTAACCATATCAATAGCTGAATTAAGCGTAGCTTCCGCTTTATTTAACAATAACTCCCCTTGGCTGGTTAAACTCATCCCCTTACTAGAGCGAATAAACAAGTTGGTTTTAAGCTCTTCTTCAAGACTTTTGATGTGTGCGCTGATAGCTGGAGGGGTCGAACATAGCTGTTTAGCAGCCGCAGTTAAATTACCTATTTTAGCTACAATGACAA
Organism: Colwellia sp. E150_009; assembly: GCF_053543955.1. Classification (NCBI taxonomy): domain Bacteria; kingdom Pseudomonadati; phylum Pseudomonadota; class Gammaproteobacteria; order Alteromonadales; family Colwelliaceae; genus Colwellia; species Colwellia sp. E150_009. The sequence continues at coordinate 58,554 of NZ_JBHFOM010000016.1, read as the reverse complement.
AAGAGCGTAAATGATAAAATTCCATCAAAACCTCGTTATTATTTGTACAGTAAAATTTTTCATAGCAATAAACCACTATACCTAATAGCATGACAAAATAGCATTCATAAATAATGAAAACACTATTCAGATATCGTGAATGGTGTTTTAGTAATAACTATCTTAACTTGTTAATCAATTAACCTTTCACTATTTAATTTTTAATAAGGATTTATGATGTCTACTTCATCCAATGTACTTGCTTTTAACCCCGCAACTAGTGATCTAGCAAATACTTTTTTTGCTAATAAATTAGGCTTTGAAACAGATTGTTCAGATGTTTATGCTGATATTAAAGCTGGTAATAATAACTATCTATTACTTGATGTTCGCTCAAAAGACGCATTTGATAAAAGTCATGCTATTACTGCTATTAGCATGCCTCATAGTGAAATTAACGAAGCGACTTTTAATCAGTATGATAAAAAAACTATTTTTGTTGTTTATTGTTGGGGCCCTGGTTGTAATGGTGCAACCAAAGCGGCAATGAAAATATCATCTTTAGGATTCCCTGTTAAAGAAATGATAGGCGGTATACATTATTGGGAAGATTTTGAGCGTTACCCTGTAAACCGAAAACAAGCTAGTGCTCAGTCCTAAAAAAGACCTCAAGATTATGAGCAATACTATTATTCGTGAAGCACAAAATAGTGATTCAGAACAACTGTATATGTTATTTAAAAAGCATGCAGAATATGAATCTTGTATTTTGCATGTGTCAAATCAAAAGCAAGCATTAAGTAACCTTGATGAATATCCTATGAAGATTTTTGTTGCTGAGTATGAAAATGTAATTATAGGTTATTTAAGTGTTATCAAACAATTTTCAACATGGGATATGGATTATTATCTTTATGTTGATTGCTTATACTTGACGCCAAAAGCTAGGGGGAAATTATTAGGTAAAAAGCTTATGTATTTAGCAAGGGAGTACGGTAATTCAATAAGTATCAGTAAATTGCAATGGCAAACGCCTGTAGAAAACATAAACGCTTCAGGTTTTTATTCATCAATAGGTGCTGAGAGTAAAAACAAACAACGATTTTATTGGTCTTAAATGAGTCAGTATTCGTTTATTTGAAGCGTAAATGGACGTTATCAATTAAATGTTGAACGACCGCTTTGGTAGCTTTTGCGACTGTCAGGCTTGAACTAAAATACCTTACATCTACTAAAGTTAGTATTTGGAGAAACAAATAGGTTATATTAAAATAAAGTACTTACGTGTATCTTTGAAAGCCATTTATTCTTGAGTAAAAATTACGTCACCATTCGCTTTAATCACCGCAATATAGCTGTTTCCAACATTAGCTATTTGACAGAAATTTGCTGATATATTGTTAATCAACTCCATATCAGCACAATTATCAAATGAGAAAGAACTCGTTATTTGAGCTTTTTCGGCTATAATCTCGGGCAAATTACTACCATCAAAGTGTAGAGTTTGATCTGTGGAAGTAAAAAACCTAACCGTATAGTCATTTTCTGTAGTGTTATTATTAGCTTCAACTAAATTAATGGCATATTCACCTTCATCAAGCCAAGCGATACCAATATAAGCCTGGTTATTGATTAAGTTGTACTCATCAGTCGCTCTCAAAGTTTGAGTGTTCGTATCGGTAATAGCGATGCTTGTTCGACTCAACGCATCGTTCCATTGGTAAATAATTTGCGTGCTAGATTCATCATTTATTACACTGGCAACTTCATATTCACTTTGATAGATACTTTCACTGATACCAATGTATTTCGCATAGAAATTCACCATGTCATCCGTTGCATTCACAAGGGTAAACACTGAGCTGTTGTTTTTTTCGGCATCATTAATATCTTTATCAATTTCAGCTGAGGTACCACCACATGCTGCTAAAACAGAAGCACATAAAAGTATACATGCCGTGCTCTTTATTTTGTTTGAGTTAATTGTTTTCATTATTATTCCATCCGTCTATTTAAAGTAATGACAAAAGTATAAATAAATAAACTTGCAGTTTGTATGTACTAGTGTGGACGAACTGTGACAGTTTGTGACAGCTAGTATCATTGCGAAATTGGCCAAAGCATTACAAATTTCGCACCACCTAACGCTGAGTCAGATAATTTAACTTCTCCTTCGTGCCATTTCATAATTTGCTTAACAATAGCCAAACCTAATCCATGCCCCATTCCTGACTCTCGTTGTTCATTATTTAACTGCGAGAAAGGTGCAAAAACATTTTCCCATTTTGAGGCTGGAATACCTGGGCCATCATCTTCAATAGAGAGGAAGTAATAGGTGAGATTTGCATAAAAATTAATTGATATTTTTTTCGTTGCGAAACGCTTAGCATTAGAAGTTAAGTTATTAATCGCTCTAATCATTGCTCGTTTATCAACAAATATTTCTCGATTTATTAACGAATCGCTAATATTCAAATCTACAATAAAACTAGGACTTTCCAATTTAAAATAATCTACTTCTTCTTGAAGTATCTTTGCAAAAATTTGATTTTCAAAAGACGTTAAATCAACTGTGTTATTGTAACGTGATAAAACTAATGTTTGATTAATCAACTGATCTAAATCATCAATACTTTTGTCAATTGCATCAAAGTAATTTGTTTTTTCATTTTGCGTAGCATCGTCTGATTTAATCATTTCAAAAGCAAACCTAAGTCGATACAGGGGGGTACGTAAATCATGTGCTATGGCGCGTGTCAATTCTTTTTGATTAGAAAACAATTGCTCAATTTTATTTGCCATTTTATTAAAGGATGAAGTAAGTTGTGATACTGTAGAATTCTTGGTAATTAGTGCTCTTTCATCAAGCGCGCCATCACCAAACTTAGTCGCAATAATATTAAGTTTTGACAGATCTTTCCAAAGAGGAGAAACCCATAAAAACATGGCTATAGAGATGATCAAAACAAAGACTAGCAAAATGACTATAATGAATATAGGACTTATGCCGGAAACATGAATTTCTTCTGCCTTAATAACATGGGTCGAATCGGGTAATAAAAAATAAAAATCTAACCTTTCATTTTGGTTAGGTAACCAAATCATTTCATAGTTGCTAAGTTTATTTACTAGCTTTTGCTCTATGGTTAAAGATGATTTGGGCAAAATTGATAATTTAAAAGCAAAGCGCGTGTTTAATTCAACCAATTTGTCAGACCAACTATCTTTATCTTTTAACTTAAATTCTTGTTGGAGTAAATATAATGAACCTTTGCTGCCTCGATATATATTTTCTTCTTGTGAACTGTCAACATCCATGACAATGACCCATTGGGTTTGCTCTACTCGTTTTATCAATAATTCTGGTTCATCGTTTATAAAAACAAATTCACCATTGCTAAGTGATTGATATTGTGTAATATCACTTTGCCAGTCACTCAACCTCTTCAGTGATAATCCATAACCAAATTCTTTAGATAAACTCTGTACATCATCTTTCCATAAGTTTTCATCTATTGTATCTAGTCGATTGGCAATCAAATAAAAGGTACCTTCATAGATACCTACATAGCGATTTTTCTCTGTATACTCATTAAGTATAGTGATGGGGCTGTAAGAAGATGGGAAAAGTAAAAAAAACAACGGTAGAAAGACCACGGCCCATAAACCCAAAAACGCTTTAAACATGTATTATTCCCTATTTTGCTTACACAATTGATAGCCTTTGCCGCGTATCGTTTTTATTATTTGTGGGTTTTCCATATCATCCATCAATTTTTTACGCAGGCGAGAAATTCTTTTATCTAAAGAACGATCTAGTCCGTCATATTCATAGCCCTTCAGCTGTTTTGCCATCATATCTCTTGATACAGGTTCGCCTGGTGTTCTTGCTAATAAATATAGCAATTCGAATTCAGCCGTTGTTAATAAAACTTCTTCGTTTGCTAATGTGACTTTTCTTAATCCAATATTAATAGATAAGTTATCCAAGGTAATAAGTTTGGCCTGTTCATCAATATTTATTACTGTTTCGTTTATATTTTTCGGCTTATGTTCAATACGCCGTAACAAGGCCCTTATTCTTGATAATAGCAACCTAGGTTGCACCTGCTTTATAACGTAATCATCAGCGCCAAGCTCTAGTCCCATCATTTGATCAATATCATCATCTAATGCTGTTTGCATTAATATAATGCCATCATATTGAGACCTAACTTGACGGCACACTTCCATGCCACTTTGCCCAGGAAGCATCAGATCCAAGACAACAAGACATGGCTGTTTCTCAATGATTTGTGTGACCGCTTCATATCCATCGGAAACAATTGAAACATTAAATTCGTATTTCGTTAAAAAATCTTTAATAAGATCTGCTAATAATAGATCATCTTCAACGAGTAAAATATCTTTTTTATTCATCAATCCTTTAACCTTATTTGTAAGTATATTTTAAGTATTTGTGTATTGTTGCTGTTGTATAACGATATACTTACCTAGTGCACGCATATCTATAACTTGTATAATATTAAAGCCAGTATCAGATATTATATTACTCCACTCACCTAACGTTCTCTCTCGTCCCTCTGAACCGATCAGCATTTGCATATCCATAGAAGCTGTTATTTCATTTATATTGCTCTCTTCTGCAACTGCATCAGCAACGATAATATGGGGAGAGTAACTTCCTATAGCTTGTTGAAGGTTAAAAAATATTCTCTTACAGTCTTCATCACTAAAAGTATGAAACACTGCCATAAAAAAATAAACATCTTCATCAGAGGTAGCACATGGAAGGCTATCAAGTATGTCACCGCCAATAAACTTCATTCTATTTAAGACATCTTTATCTTGTTTGCTACTCCAAAAATCTCTTGCTGTCTCTATTATTTGAGGTCTGTCAAAAACAACTGCATTTAGTTCCGAATTAGCCTTGAGGATAGCCAAGGCATAGTCATTTCTGGAGAATTATGCATCAATATCATTGCTTGTACACTGTGTTGATGGTTCTTACGTAAGTACTGAGATAATTTAGAGTTCTTGAATTGATTTGGACTGGTCTCTTTAAAAACACCAATAGACGCCAACATTCGCATTAATCTATATAAATGGGACTCATGAAGGTCTAACTTATTAGCTATCGTAGTAATACTTACAGTATCATCACCAAGAACGTCAGCAACTTCCAATTTAGTAGCGACATATAACGCTCTTGATTGCCAAAATGAAGATCCAGTTTGTATTAACTGAAATGGGGCTGGAGTTATATTTCTCGGCCACTGCTGGAGCTTATGCATAGTTTTAATCATCACTTTATAGATGAAGACTGCAACTTTATTTCTGACCAAGTTCATATATATCCTTATTCAAAATTTAATTTACCAATGGCTTACCAGTGAGATTCAACTAACTAATAGGAAAGAGTTTTAATTAATGAAATGCTCTAATTATTTAGTATGCCTAAAGAGCCAATTAGTTAGTACGGTTTTTTACAGCGTTTTAAATAAGACTGTTCCCCATTAAGGCGGGAGGATTGACTGGAAACATACCAATTTGGTCGAGAAAGTAGCATTTTCCTACATCTGACTGCAAGTGGCACAAGTGAGATAAATACCTCTCTGACTTGCCCCTTATTACGACTGCTATGGTAGCTTTTGCGACTGTCAGGCTTGAACTAAAATACCTTACATCTACTAAAGTTAGTATTTGGAGAAACAAACAGGTTATATTAATATCTAGTTCAATTCGAATATTGGCCATTAATATTCTCGTTCATAAGGATTGATATAAAAAATCACAAATCAATTCACTTTCCTGTTTACAGGGCCTATCCCCCCTGCTCACATAGTCTTGAAATTTTCGAAGAACCACCTAAGTTTATGAATTACTTTTTCAACATAGACTTTAAATCAGCAAAAGGGTTATAGGTTGCTGTGTCTTGGTTGGTATCCCCTGCTTTTATCTCTGTTTTATAATTTGCATGTTCTGTGTATTTGGCATGTTCATTATCATGACAATATATGCACAATAGCTCCCAGTTACTGCCATCGTTTGGGTTATTGGTATGATCATGATCCATATGATGTACCGTCAATTCTTTAATATTAGAATAAACAAACTCACGGGCACAACGACCACATACCCAAGGAAATAATTTTAAAGCACGGTCACGGTAGCCCTGCTCTTGTTGCTTGTAGTTGGCACTGGTACCGAAACGATCTGAAGACATAATAACAATTAATGAATAACAAATGATGTATACATTGTATTGCCAAGTTAAGTGCTTAGCAATACATCTATGAGTTTGTCGCTAGCCTATTTGATAATTTAACTATCTGTTTAACTATCTGTTTAACTATCTGTTTAACTATCTGTTTAACTATCTGTTTAACTATCTGTTTAACTATTATTTTGATTCATTAATCCCTCATAGGTTTTCCCATGAGAAATAGGTTTACGTGTCTCAGGATCAACTTTCACAAAAACGATATCATCTGCCAAACAAATGGTTTTTTTAGTTATCTTATTACGCACTAAACAGGTGATGGTAATTGAGCTGGTACCTACTTTTTTGGTTTCCAAACCAAATTCAACCACATCCCCTTGCATTGCTGCTGACTCAAAGCTGATTTCGCCAATATGTTTGGTCACTAAACAATTGGTTTCTAACTGGCAAATGGCAAAAATGGCAGCTTCTTCATCTATCCATTCAAGTGCACGGCCACCAAATAATGAATTGGCATAATTTAAATCATTTGGCATAACTAATCGACGAGAAAGAAAGCGCATATAAAACCTTATTTACAAAGAATAAAAATGTTAGGATTTAATTATAGCGACTTATGCATTTTTGCTCTAGCTAACTTGTTAAATTAAAACGGGTATTACATTAATAAACACTTCAAATGGAACTTTTATGTTAAAAAAAATAATTATAATAACTTTGATTTTACTCAGTAAAATCTCATTCGCTGAAACCCAAAAAACACCTATAAATAGCGGCTATATGTTTGAACATCAGTCAAAAGTATTGGATCAAAACAGGCGCTATATGGTGTCCTTACCTGAGCGTTATTACAGCAATAATCGTCATTACCCGACCCTTTATGTGATCGATGGTGATTTTCAATTTCAACATACTTCAGCATTAGTCACTAATTTAAGTAGAATGGGGAAAATTCCGCCAATGATAGTTATTGGCGTGGCTAACCAAGGGCAACAAGACTATATTTACCACACTACTTGGGCCTTTGAAAACAACCCTGAATACGGTGGTGCTTCTTTGTTTAATCGATATTTAGAGCAAGAATTAGTACCTTTGATAAAGAAAAATTATCGCACCACTGCTCAGCAAGCATTGGCGGGTTACTCATTAGGTGGGCTATTTACGACCTATGCCATGATGCAAGAAAATACCACCTTTAATGCTTTTCTCGCCATGAGTCCAAGTGCTTGGTTTGATAATGAGTCATTAGCAAAAAAATTACCTACGTACATTTCAACATTGAAAAATACACCACCGACATTGTTTCTTTCCGTTGCTAATGAGGAAGGAATGGGTGTGAGAACACTCGTTGATGCACTAAAAGAAAAAACCAACGCAAAGAAAGATTGGAATTGGCAATTTAAAACTTACCCTGAAGAAACCCATTTTAGCACTGCCATGCCTGCTCTGTATGACGCCCTTACCTTTTTAGCACCAAACTTTTATTTTGATCCCCAAGAGATGATGAAATTTGAAAATTATCATCAGGTATTAGATGAGTTTGAGAAAAAGAAAGCTTCGTGGGCTGGTTTTCAAATTGAATGGCTACAGGCGTATCAACTTGCTAAGTATATGTTTTGGTCAAAACAATCTGCTGATATCGACGATTTTCTTAAAGAAATATCAAGACGCTTTCCAGAATCACACACCGAAGTGACCATACAATTAGCAAAAGGTTTTAATATTAAAAAACAACCGGAACGTGCACAAAAATTGCTGTTAACCATTGAAAAAACGTCAGCTGAAAATCCTTTATGGCATCGACAAATGAGCTTAAGCTATGCAGGTATAGAGAATAAAGCCAAAGCACAAATGCATCAAGAAAAAGCTCTGGGCTTAGCTAAAACGCATCAACTCCCTACTTGGCTAGTTTGGGAGTTACAATAAAAAGGCATAAAGTGGTAACTGTAAAGGTAACAAAGCAGGTAGTTACGAAAACAATTTTTTCAAACTATCTGCCATCTCTACAAACCTTTCTTTAATCGTACGTTTTACTTTTATATCAATACCACTAAAAATACAAAGCCCTTCAACTGTAATAGTTGGGGTTACAATATGAGGATTAACTTGAGTCGCGGTTTGGTAATCAATGCCGCCAAAAATACAAAATGCTTTTGAGACAACATTAACGTTTTCAGGAATGTAAATATTGCTGCCACTAAAGAGGGAAAACACTTTAATGCGCAGTTCAGTTTGGGTAAATTTTGCGTCTGTTAAATCGATATCACAACCACTAAATAAGCTAAAAGAGCGAATTTCTTTTGGCACTGTCCAAGCACCACTGCGGGTATTACCACTAAAAACATTGATCATATATTCAACATCTTCAGTATCCCCTGAAACAATGTTAGGTGCTAAATCTTGTTTTTTGCTTTCTACAAACGCTTTATCTACCGTTAATGGTAAATCTTTTGCTAGCTCAACTAATGATTGATGACATTGCAATTCCATCGCTTGATCTAAACGGCGCTCAAATGCTTCGTAAGATAACTCACCATGACTGTAATTCATCACCAGTTGATCAATAATTTCACTGCGGACACTTTCAATTGGTCTATCTTCTAAAATAACTGACATTTTATTTCCTTGTTTATACTTATATTTTATAAGCTATTAAGCAAGCAAATGCTAAGCCAACAATTAATCCTTAAAATACAAACAGATAAAAAACATACAACATTTTTTAGCATAAATTAAACGAGAAGTTAGTAAAATACACTAATAGTTAGTTTATTTTTAAACTGATAAATCACGAATTTTAATTGCCGGATTACCAGCATAAAAACTATTTTCAGCTATAGATTTAGTAACAACGCTACCCGCGCCCACTACACTATTGTTTCCAATAGTAACACCTGCAAGCACAATAACAGAGCCGCCTAACCAGACATTATCACCAATAATAATATTTTCAACATAGTTATGTTTCATCAAGCGATCGTGAGGTTTCATATCGTGCGACACTGCAAGTAATTGCACATTAGGGCCAATCAAACAGTCACTGCCAATATGAATTTCACTTTGTGCTGCTTTAGCTCCATCAACTATGGTGCAATTGGCATTGATGAAACTTCTATCGCCAATACTTATACTGTCTCCGTAATCCATATGAAAACCATATTCGATAAAAACATCTTCTCCACAAGAGTAAAACAAAGCTTTTAAACGTTTTAAATTCCCCTTACTAGGACTACGTGTAAATTGTCGACACAGTTCATGCACCGACTTTCGTTGGCTGACTAACGTTGGTGTAATGCTGTCAAAACGTGTTTTCATAGTAAATGATAAACTTAATTGTATTAATGAAGCACTGCTTGAATAGGTAAGCTCTCGCATATTGCCGCTTCTGCGATTAAAATTTCTTCTAAGCGCTGATCCACTTCTGCTTTGTCAAAATATTCATAGGCTAACTCAACAAACAAGTTTTTGTGTTTTTCTTCAGACTTAGCAATGGCAACATAGAGATCTTTATCTTTGCCTTCTGGCAGTGCTTGTGACACTAACCAAAATTTTTCATAACCTCGGGCTTCAATTACTGCTGCGACTAACAACCTATCCATTAAAAAATAACTAGTGCCGTTTCGAAAAAGTTGTCTGATTTGGTTAATGTATGGATCTTTCTTGTCTTGTCCTAAGGTAATATCACGCGCGACAAGTAACTTTAATACTTGTTTAAAATGAATAAGCTCTTCTATGGCTAAATCCGTCATTGTCCGTACTAATTTAGCTTTATCCGGATAGTGAGACAGCATTGCCATCGCCATGCCCGACGCTTTTTTCTCTGCTGCGGCATGGTCTTGCAAAAAACGGGGAAAATCAGCCATTACAGCATCGGTCCATGCTTGCGTGGTGTTAAATTTTAATTCAAACATAAAAGTCTTTGGGTGTTGGTTAAATAAAAAAGATTTTACAGGTCAGGCGAACATTAATAAAGAACCTTATCAATACGCCCTTTGTTCGTTGATTCAATTTTCAAAACATTGTTGATATCTTGCCAAGCTTTCACTTTGCCACCAATGTTAATTTTTTCAAAACCACCTTCATTACCTGCCAAGGTTGAAATACCTAAAAAACTTAATAATTGTTGGTAGCTTGAAGCATCACTGACATCTATGGCTAAAAAGTCATTCGATCTATCTTTAAAATAGGCATAAACGCTTTGTTGATGACGCTGATAACATTGAAAAAGGAAATTATCTTGAGCAATATTTTCAGGTGTTAGTGGTGAAAATATTTCATTATAACAACGTTTCAAATGAGGGTTAAAGCCACCATCACTGCGTTGTAAATTAGTTATCATGCGATATAACAACTGTTTAATTGAAGGCAACCACCCTTCTTTAGCACGCGACAAATAAATAAATTTACTGTTAGGGAAATGTTGGTCAAGAGACTGATAATCACAAAAAACTGGCGTATCAGCAATTACTTCTGCTTCAGTAAAAGCATTTTTTGTATAGGCATTATGGGCTGTTTTAAACCCTAAGCTTAACATTGCTAAACAAACACTTGTGGTGGCAGTTCTTGGTAAACCAATGATAAATATTTTGTTGGTTGGCACGAATTCTTCCTAGAAATGAAAATCGAAGTCTGATAAAAAACCTTGATATAAAATGAATAACAAATGAATTGTTTGCTTGCACACTCTGCGAGAATTAAATCAAACGACTATAATAACCTGAGCACATTGTTAAAAAGTAATGTTAACAAACTTTGTGTTGATGATGATCAATAAAAATCTATCGTACTCAATCATACTTATAGCTAATAGCTTACCGTTATTTTACGTGTTTTAATAAGATTGTCTTTGTATAACTAGTTCAACAATATTGCACTATATATTATGACAATTGGTACTCAAATAGGAATTTTCATGTTAACAAACTATGAAGAACATAATAGCATCAATTGGGAAGATTTTCTAAAGTCAGGCAATCGTATCTTTATTGGCTCAGGAGCGGCGGTACCCAACGCCTTAATTGATGATTTAATTGCCAACTCAAAGCAATTACACGACATTGAAACCGTACACATTTTAACCTTATCAGAAAATGTGTGGGCAAAAGCTGAGCATAAAGACCTGTTCAAAGTGAATAGTTTATTCATTGGTGGAAAGAACATTAGAGAAGCCATTGCCGAAGGGCGTGGCGATTATACCCCATGCTTTATTTCAGATATTCCTCGTTTATTTAATGAAAATAGTTTACCCCTTGATGCAGCGCTAATTATGGTTAGTCCTCCAGATGAATACGGATATTGTTCTTTAGGCGTCAGTGTAGATATTGTTTCGTCAGCAGTAAAAGCAGCAAAATATGTTATTGCTCAAATTAATCCTAAAATGCCACGTACTAATGGCCATAGTTTTGTGCATTTAAACCAAATTCATGCTTGGATCAATGTTGCACAAGATCTACCCCAAATTATTCCACCAGAGTTCGACCGTCGTACAGAGCAAATTGGCCAATATGCGGCGATGTTAATTGAGAATGGTGCAACATTACAAATTGGTATAGGAAAAATTCCAGAAGCAGTTTTACGTTATTTAGCGAACCATAAAGATTTAGGTATTCACAGTGAAATGATCTCAGATGGGATTATTGATTTAATGTTAAAAGGTGCTATTAACAACCGCAAAAAAACCTTTCATAAAGGTAAAGCAGTCGTTACCTATTGTGTGGGTAGCCAGAAAGTATATGACTTTGTTGATGGTAACCCTCATATTGAGTTCTACCCCTCTGAACATGTTAACTCACCTGTTAATATTGCGCGAAATGACAATATGGTTTCCATTAATAGTGCTATTGAGGTCGATTTAACAGGCCAGGTTGTTTCTGACTCTATTGGATACCAATTTTATAGTGGTATTGGCGGGCAAGTAGATTTTGTTCGCGGCTCTTCGCTTAGTAAAGGTGGAAAACCCATTATAGCACTGCCTTCAACCACCAGAGATGGAAAAATATCTCGTATTGTCGCTCATATTACTGAAGGGGGCGGCGTGGTAACGTCACGAGGTCATGTATCTTATGTAGTAACTGAATTTGGTATAGCATCATTACAAGGCAAAAGTATTAGGGAACGTGCTTTAGAACTTATACGCATTGCTCACCCTAAATTTAGGGATCAATTACTTGCTGATGTACGTAAACATTATTGGGTGCCCGAGTATCAAGAAAGTTCACCCAGTTCAGTACCCGAATTAGGTGATGTAGAGCTGAAAAAATTCACGTTTGCTAATATTGACTATACCTTACGTCCATTATCGCCCGCCGATGAACGTAAGCTACAAGAGTTTTTTTACTCGCATAATAAAGAAACATTAATTATGCGATATAATCACCATATAACACAAATGACCCGTGAAAAATCATGCAACTTAGTTAGCGTTAATCAACACGTCGATTTAGCACTATGCTTTACCCGTAAAGATTATTTAGGTGAAGCAATTCAAGCCGTTGCCCGATATTACTATATTGAAAGTATTAACTCTGGCGAAGTGGCTTTTGTAATAAAAGAAAGTTTACGTGGTCGTGGTATGGCAAGTACACTATTAGGTGAAATGATCGCAATTGCTAAAATAAGAAAGCTCGACAGCCTAGTTGCTTGTGTACGTAGAGACAATGCCTCGATGCTAAAAGTCTTTGAAAGAGCTGGGTTTGTTCGTCAGCCAAGTGAAGATTTTGATGAGGTCAGTTTAAAGCTTTCATTAAACGAGAGTAATGAGCGTAGTAACGAAATCTAATTACAAAGCAGAATGAGCGACGATACACTATAAAAGAGAAATATATGACTGTTGGAATTATTGGCCACTATCGGTGTGGCGAACATGATATGGGTGAGCACCATCCTGAAAATGGCAAACGTTTAACGGCAATATCAGATCAACTTATCCGAAGTGGTTTAGATTATGTTATTCGACAATTTGACTCTAAGCCTATAGATAAGTCTTTACTTTCATTAGCTCATACGCAAGAACATATAAACTTTGTTTTTGACAATGCACCACAAGCTGATGACGAATACTTTACTGTTGGCGAAGATTCCGTCATGAATTCAAAAACATTAACGTCTATTTTGTTATCAGCTGGTGCAGCCGTTGATGCGGTTGACTTAGTGATGGACAAAACTATATCGCGTGCTTTCTGCGCAACACGTCCTCCTGGGCATCATGCTGAACATGACAAAGGCATGGGGTTTTGTTTTTTTAATAATGTCGCTATTGCCGCAGCATACGCAAGAAAAAAATATAAACTTGACCGTGTTGCCATTGTTGATTTTGATGTCCATCACGGTAATGGCACTGAAGACATTGTAAGAAATTATTTTCCAACTGTTGATAATACCAGCGATGGTGCTTATTTATTTTGTTCTAGTTACCAATATCCTTTTTATCCTTTTGATATTCGAGAAAGTAATACACCACCAGTCATAAACACACCACTTGCCGCCACAACAAAAGGTGAAGATTTTCGTAAAGAAATTTCTGAGCATTGGTTTCCAGCTTTACGTAAGTTCAAACCTCAGATGATCTTTATCTCAGCGGGATTTGATGCACATATTGAAGATGACATGTCACATGTTAGCTTAACTGAAGGCGATTATCGTTGGGTTACTGATGAGCTACGCACAATTTCGTTAGAACATGCAGAAGGGCGAATAGTATCTGTACTTGAAGGTGGTTACAATTTAGGCGCATTAGGCCGCAGTGTTGTAGCACACATCAATGGCCTAATTGGCAATTAAGCATTAAAAACTAACTGAAACAATATAGTATAACCATAGTTAACAATACGTTATGTTATATTGTTCAATAATGTTCAGTAAACGTTTATCAGTAAATGTTTTGCGACTGTTTTTGTTTATTAAGGTATTAATATTATGTTTTCATTAGAAGAATTAACACAAGCCAGCCAACTCGTTCATCGTGTTTTTTCTGCAACACCACAGTACAATTGGCCGCAATTGACCCAAACTTGTGGCTGCGAGGTTTGGGTTAAACATGAAAATCACACCCCAACCACAGCCTTTAAAGTACGTGGTGGCATTGTATTAGTTGATGCGTTGATGAAATCAAACGCTCCACCTAAAGGGCTAATATCTGCAACCATAGGTAACCATGGCCAAAGCTTGGCTTTTGCAGGAAAACGAGCAAATTTACCCGTGACAATTGTTGTACCCGAAGGTAACAATGAAGATCAAAATCGTGCAATACAATCTCACGGTGCAAACCTCGTTATTCATGGTCATGATTTTGAAGCCGCTCGCCAGCACAGCTTAATACTGCAACATGAATTAGGTTATCGTGCTGTTGCTCCATTCGAGCAAAAATTGGTGCTTGGTGTAGCCACCTATGCATTAGAACTATTTAACCATGTAAAAAATTTAGATACTGTTTATGTTCCCATTGGTATGGGTTCAGGAATTGCTGGGCTCATTCAAGTAAGAGACTTACTCGGCCTAAATACTAAAATAGTCGGTGTTGTAGCAAAAGGCGCCCCTACTTTTGCCTTGTCATTAGCTGCTGGGAAAATAATTAATACTGAACAGGCAAACACTATTGCCGACGGGGTAAAAACCCGTTCACCAATGCAAGAAGCGTTCGATATAATACAAAAAGGTTGTCATCATATAGTGCAGGTTAATGACAATGATATTGCAAAAGCCATGCTGCAATATTATCAGGCAACGCATAACTTAGCTGAAGGCGCTGGAGCCATTACTTTAGCTGCACTTAATCAGGAAAAAGATCAAATGAAAGGAAAAAAAGCCGCCGTTATTCTAACGGGAGGTAATATTGATTATCAACGTTTTACTCAGTATGTTAACAACATTGTTTAACGCATTGTGAATAGTGCTTTAGGTTATTTTTAACGCTTTATTCAAACACTTTTTGATACCATTTATCTATTGATTCAAATAATTCGGCGGTTGCCTTTCGACTTGGGTCTAGTAATTCATCACTTGATTTCTCAATATTATTTAATACGTCATCCAATACTTCACTACTACTATTTTTCACACCTTGCCATGCTTCGTTAGCAAAGTGTGCAGAATCTTGTTTACCTTGTTCAAGGCAGGCTTTCATATCAAACGCTGTGTTGGTGTCAAACAAAATGTTAGCGTCTTCGCTTAATACTCGCTGTTCATCACAATACTGACTAACTTCTAAGTAAGTTAAGGTGCCAATAACCGCAACGGTACCAATAGTGGCAGCAGATGCAGCAGTAATTGCTACTTTCTTACCTGAGCGCTTTATAAAACGTTTAGATACATTAGCACTTTTGTTCTTATGCCGCTTTTGCATTTTTTGAATAACTTTTTGAGAATGTGTTAATTTAGCTAACTGATCAATAGGTAATGCTGTGTAGCCAAATAATGCAAAAATGCTGGAAAAAAAGAATTTAACTGCAATAAATCCTGCAATAAAAATAACTAATATGGTTGATAGTATCGCCTTCAAGAAATCCCCCCACTATAATCAAATGTTCAATAAAATACTCAAAATAGCATAAGGCAACTACATTTTCACATGGTCAAGAAAATCATAACCGAATACTATTGCAAAAAACTAATGAATAACTACTCAATTATATTGTGAATCGGTTAGTTTTTAGCTAACTTCGTTTGGCAATTTAAAGGAAATAACTGCCGCAATACCGATAAAGAGTGTAGAAATCCATAAACATGCTGTTAGCCCATATTGTTGATAAATCCAACCAGACAGCACAGTACCAATTAATCTGCCCATTGCGTTCGCCATATAATAAAAACCAACATCCAATGACACACCATCTTTACTAGCATAACTGACAATAAGATAACTGTGTAGTGATGAATTTATAGCAAATATTACCCCAAACACTAATAAGCCAAAAATAATTGACAACTGAATGTGAAAATCAAAATAGATTGATAAGGCAATGAATACTGGCAAAACACTTAATATACCTGCCCAAAGGCAAGCTGACTTTCCTGAAGGTACTTTGCCTTGTTTTTTACCCGTAATATAAGGTGCAAAAGATTGCACCATACCGTAACCAATAACCCACAAAGCCATGAAACCACTAACCCACCAATGATTCCAATTAAACGTAACCGCAAGATAAACAGGTAAAGCAACAACAAACCACACATCTCTAGCACCAAATAAAAACATGCGAGCAGCAGAGAGCCTATTAATTGCCGCGCTTTTTGAAAATATTTCTTTAAATTTAGGTTTATTTTTTGCTTTTCCTAACTCTTTTTTCAGAGAAACTAAGCTAAAGATCCACACGCATACTAGTAACATGGCCATTAAAATAACCGCGCCTTTAAACGTGAATAATGTTAATAGTACGCCACCTAGAAAGAAGCCAACTCCCTTTAGGGTATTTTTGGAACCAGTTAAAATAGCAACCCATTGATAAAGTTTGCTTTGAGCATTATCAGGTACTAATAATTTTATTGCACTTTTAGCACTCATTTTATTTAGGTCTTTAGCTATTCCAGACAATGCTTGTGCAACCATAACATAGGCAACAGTAAGCATATCAGCAGGCACCGCCAACATTGCTAACGCCACAATTTGTAGCGCTAAACCAATATTCATGGTTTTATTTAAACCTAATCGTGCCCCAAGCCACCCCCCAACTAAGTTGGTGATTACTCCGAACACTTCATAAAATAGAAATAACATGGCAATATTTAATGGGCTGTAACCTAACTGATGAAAATACAATACGACTAACATACGTAATGCACCATCAGTTAAGGTAAACGCCCAATAGTTACCTGTAATCACTAAATATTGTTTAACTTGTAGAGACAACGACTTTAATGATGGCACCCCATTAAACGATAAAAGCCCCATGTATACTATTCCTTATTCTATGATTATGCTTTTTACCACAAATCAGCTAAACCCACTTTACGAGCAAGTTCAGCCGTTCTGTTAGCATATCCCCACTCATTATCGTACCAAATATATAGCTTCACCTGCGTATCATTCACTACCATGGTTGAAGGTGCATCAACAATGGCTGAACGTGGGTCAGTTTTGTAATCTACCGATACTAATGGACGCTCTTCATACCCCATAATACCGTTAAGTTCATTATCAGCTGCAGCTTTAAGTAATTGATTCACTTCTTCAACACTGGTCGCTTTTTCTACTTCAAATACACAATCAGTAATAGACGCATTCGTTAACGGCACACGTATCGCATGACCATTTAATTTACCTTTTAGTTCAGGAAATATATGTGTAATAGCAGTGGCTGATCCTGTTGTGGTCGGAATTAAACTAGTACCACATGAGCGTGCGCGACGTAAATCTTTATGTGGCGCATCAATAATAGTTTGTGTATTGGTAATATCATGAATCGTCGTTATAGAACCATGCTTAATACCTATATTCTCATGAATCACTTTTACTACCGGAGCTAAACAGTTAGTAGTACATGACGCAGCAGTTACAATGGGATGACTATTTTTGTCATATAAATCATCATTCACACCCATAACAATGTTCAAAACTCCTTCTTCTTTCACGGGTGCAGTAACAACGACTCTCTTCACACCCTGATCTAAATAGGCTTGTAATAACGCTTTGGTTTTTAATTTTCCCGAAGCTTCAATCACCACATCACAAGTTGACCAATCACTGTCTTGTGTTGCTTTATTTTGTGTACAAGGAATTGTTCTACCGTTAATGAGCATTGCACTACCGTCGGCTGTCGCTTTAGCTTCATGCTGCCAACGTCCATGCACTGAATCAAAGTTCATTAAATGTGCAAGTGTTTCAGCATTTCCAGCGGGATCATTAATATGAACAATTTCAATATCATTCCAGTCAAATGCTGCCCGCATTGACAAACGTCCCATACGGCCAAAGCCGTTAATACCAATTTTAATAGTCATTATTTTTCCTACATTTATGTCGATATATTTCGTGGTTTGAGTATTCTATTTGTTTCAGGTGGTACTAATTATGACCATAACTATTTTAACCAAGATTCAACCGCTTCTCGGTGTGGAATAGAACCACTATGAACATTAACCTCATCAATAATAACCGCAGGCGTACTCATAACTCCATATCCCATAATAACTTCTGGGTTAGTTTCTTTAATCACGTTAACGTCAATATTCAATTCCTTAGCAATTTTCGCAATAAGTTCAACTGTTTTTGTACATTTTGCGCAACCAGTACCTAATACTTTAATTTCTTTCATGATAATTTCCTTAAATAAAGGGGGTTAATAAATTAAAAACCCACCCAATGAGTGTAAATGCAACAAGCAGCACCAAAAATAATATGGCCAACAAACGCCATTGCATAACTTGTTTTAGTAAAATAAACTCTGGGAAGCTGGCAGCCACGGTACTCATACAAAAAGCAAGTGTTGTTCCAATAGGTAGCCCTTGTTTAATTAGGCTTTCCATAACGGGAATTACACCCGTAGCATTTGAGTACAATGGAATACCCAATAAAACTGCAGAAGGTACTGACCACCATTGACCGTTTCCTAAGTGCTCTTTAATCCAGCCCTCTGGTACAAAACCATGCAGCGCCGCACCTAAACCAACGCCGATAATGACCCACTTCCATACTCGACCAAAGATTTCCAGCATTTCTTCTTTAGCAAAACGATGCCGTTCCTTAAAAGATAAACGACTAATCTGTGAATTTTGTGTCGATATTGCCGCTTGTTGCCCTTTTTCTAACGCTTTAGCCGCAAAAGATTGTAGCCAACGCTCAGCTTTAATCGCATCAAGAAAGAAACCACCTAAAATACCAACTAACATGCCGACCACTAAATACAGTACGGTGAACTTCCACCCTAATAAACTCACTAATAATAATACCGCAACCTCATTAATAAGTGGCGATGTAATGAGGAACGACATAGTAATACCAACGGGAATACCAGCTGAAGTAAAGCCAAGAAACACAGGAATACTCGAACACGAGCAAAAAGGCATAATGGCACCAAAACCAGCCCCCAGTAAATACCCAATACCTTTATTTTTTCCTGCTAAATAATCACGAACACGTTCAACATTCATTGATGCACGCAAGAGTGCAATCACATAAATCATAATGAGTAATAAAAAGAATATTTTGGTGGTATCTTCAATAAAAAAATGAAGTGCATCCCCTAATTTTGTGGCCTTTGATAAGCCAAAAACATCAACCACCAACCAAGTAGAAAAATCAGTAAACCACTCAAACATGCGCTGCTCCAAACCAATGTTGTGTACGATTGATAATATAAACCAAAGACAACATCACTGGCACCTCAACTAATACACCAACAACAGTTGCCAACGCAGCACCTGAGTGCAAGCCAAACAATGAAATTGCTACCGCAACCGCTAATTCAAAAAAATTAGATGTGCCAATTAAACAGGCTGGAGCCGCAATATTATGTGGAAGCTTCATCCATTTAGCTGCAATATAAGCAATAATGAAAATACCGTAATTTTGAATCATCAGAGGAATGGCAATTAAACCAATGGTTTCAGGTTCATTTATAATAGTATTAGCTTGAAACCCAAAAAGTAAAACAACTGTAGCAAGTAAACCAATAACTGACCAAGGTTTCATTGCTGATAAAAAATGGGTTAAAGATTTCTCACTATTATTCAAAATCTTTCGAGTGAACACCCCTGCAACCAAAGGTAACAGTACATAAAGCACTACGGAAATAAATAACGTTTCCCAAGGCACTTGAATATCACTTACGCCTAACAATAGTGCGGAAATAGGAGCAAAGGCAAATATCATAATCACATCATTAACAGACACTTGTACTAACGTGTAGTTAGGATCACCTTTTGTTAATTGAGACCATACAAACACCATTGCGGTACAAGGGGCAACACCAAGTAAAATCATGCCAGCAATATATTCTTGTGCCGATGCGGAATCGACTAAATCAGCGAATAGAATATTAAAAAATAACCAACCTAAAGCAGCCATTGTAAAAGGTTTAATCAACCAATTAATTACAATAGTAAGCACTAAACCCCTAGGATTTTTACCAACATTTTTGACTGCTGAAAAATCAATTTGTACCATCATGGGATATATCATTACCCAAATAAATACAGCAACAGCAATATTAACATGCGCAATTTCAAACTTAGCAATACCTTGAAAAGCATCAGGTTGCCACAACCCAAGTACCACGCCTAATACAATACTGATACCAACCCAAACAGAGAGATAACGTTCAAAAATACCCATTAAAATTTCCTTTATATTTTGACATGAATTTATTTACAAAAACTGTCTTTATTAGGTCGATTCTTCATTTTAGCTAGCCGCTGAAGTGGTTCGCTGATCATGGCTGTATTATTTTCAGTTGTTGTTGCTATGATTGATTTTGCCCAAAGCGGTAATTGAGGGTTTATACGATAAAAAACCCATTGCCCATGTTTTCTGGCAGTAATAATGTCAGACTTTCTTAATAAGGCTAAATTACGTGATACTTTAGGTTGGCTATCTTCTGCTAAGGCTTCCATTAGCTCGCAAACACAAAGCTCTCCGTGATAATGCGACAGCATTAACACTTTTATTCTGATCTCATCAGTAAAATTTTTATAAAAATCGACAGGATCAAGGAGAACAAGTTGCTGTTGCTTTTCCGTTATAACATTCTTATTTACATTTGAATCTAAAGGGGTTACATCACTCGCACTTTCTATCAATAAAAACATTGATAAGCGAGTGTTTAACTCATTTAATGTTGTTGTAAAGGGAATATAACCTGAACGTGTTTTAGGATCGGGAAAATCCCACGAAAATTGCTTGTTTGCATTAGGAAAATCTCTGCATTCATTGCTGGCTCTATCACATAATGTAATAACAAAATCAAAAGTTTTTCCTGCAAAAGTATCAACCCCTTTAGGAACCAAATGGGTTGTCTCTACACCAAATTGTTTTAATGCCTCTATAGCACGTAAGTCAATGGTTTCTGGATGAGTACCCACACTAAAAACATCAAATCTATCGCCCGCTTTGTGTTTAAGTAAAGCTTCAGCCATTTGCGATCTTGCTGAATTGCCAGTACAAATAAAAAGTACACTACGTTTATTCATATCCATTTTAACAATACATCTTGAATAACTCTAAATATAAAATTTATTATATATATAAAATTTCATATATACAATAAAAATACTAACTAAATGTTGTTCACCGAACTCATTTCTATTTTTGATTCAATTAATATAGTATTATCACAGGCTTGATAGTTAAGTGACTCTTTTAATAAGAAATCACTAACAACATCCATTGCTAACAGCTACGCTAACGACTATAAAATGACAATAAAACGCAAAACTCTTTTTTGGAAGTTGTACCCCTCTTTTTTAATTATTTCATTTATTTCATTACTCGCCATTGTAATGATTGCTCTTTGGTCTTTTAAATCGTTTTATTATCAAGAGCGCGCTATTGATTTAGAAATAAGAGCAAAATTATTAGCGCCAGAATTCTCACGCCTTATTCAATCTAAAAATTACCAAGATATTCAAGAAAAAACATTAATTTTAGGAAACGAATCACTCACTAGGCTTACGATAGTGCTACCGTCAGGTGAAGTACTTGGGGATAATAAGAATAATCCTCAAATAATGGATAACCATAAAAATAGGCCTGAAATAAAACAAGCAATACTTAATGGTAAAGGTTTATCAATAAGATATAGCAACACAATATCTACTGATGGAATGAATTTTGCCATGCCGCTAATTGCGCAAGGAAAAATTATCGGTTTTATTAGAACATCAACACCTTTAGATACCTTGCAAAATGCCCTTTGGAATATCTACTATAAAGTGGCAATCGGTTTTGCTTTACTAAGTTTTATCACTATTTTTGTTAGCTGGTGGATGTCAAAATCTTTAGTTAGGCCGCTAGAAATGATAAAAGTACAAGCACAACGACTAGCAAAAGGAGACTTTTCTAGTCGTGTTCAGTTACATTCAAATGACTCTCTTGAAACAGAGCAATTAGGTCAAGCATTCAACGAAATAGCCATTCAACTGAATCAACGTATTGAAATTATTCTGAACCAACGTAATGAACAAGAGGCTGTATTCTCTAGCATGGTAGAAGGTGTTATTGCTGTAGATAATAGCAAACAAGTGCTTCGTATTAATCAAGCAGCTTATAAGATTTTAAAAATTTCTGCAAAAAATATCGAAGGTAAAAGTTTAAATAATATTATTAAAAATGATGAGTTACGTAATCTGATTATTTTCGCGCTTCAACAAGATTCTCCCGCGGGACAAGAAATAGTTATTCACCATGGCGGCGACTATGAGCAAGTACTCTTTGCTCAGTCAGCACCTTTACTGGATATTCATAAAAATAAATGTGGCACTCTTATCGTCTTTAATGACATAACCAAACTAAAAGAATTTGAATTACAACGCAAAGAATTTGTTGCCAATGTATCCCATGAATTGAGAACGCCACTGACGGCAATTCAAGGCTTGTCTGAAACATTGATAGAGTTTCCTGAGCTAGTACAAGAAAAAAGAGCTTATTTTATTGATGTTATTCATACTCATTCGATTCGATTAGAAAGCATTATTGAAAACTTACTTACCTTGTCTAAAATAGAAAAAGAAACAGAAATAGATGAAATTGATTTTGTCGATGAATCAGTTACTTTAGCCATCAGTAACGCTATTTTTCTGTGTAAAGAGAAAGCATTAAAACGGAAAATAAAAATAATTTTACACAATAGCGAAGAAATAATATTTAAGCATAATTCAGCTTTAATTGAACAAGCAATTATTAATTTATTAAACAACGCGATTAAATACAGTAATGGTGACAGTGAAATAACAATAACCGTTACGAAGCAAAACAGTAACGTAAAAATAAGTGTTGCTGACCAAGGTACTGGTATTCCTGAAGAACATTTATCACGATTATTCGAGCGTTTTTATCGCGTAGATAAAGCCCGTAGTAGGCAATTAGGCGGTACTGGTTTAGGTTTATCTATTGTTAAACACATCGCATTAGCTCACAAAGGTACCATTACAGTGAGCAGTGAAATTAATAAAGGTAGTATTTTTTCATTAATTTTACCATTAAAACATTAGGTTAAAGAAACTTTATAAATAACACAATAAATACAAATAACGCAAAGGTACATACTTATGATCTATCAGCTAGGTAAACTTTCCCCAATAATTCCAAAAAACTGTTTTGTAGCACCTAATGCCAGTGTCATTGGTGATGTGGTATTAGGTGAAAATGCAAGTATCTGGTTTAATGTGGTTATCAGAGCGGATAAGGCAAAAATTAGCATAGGAACTAACTCAAATATTCAAGATGGAAGCGTTTTACACGTTGATGACGGTTTTCCCATATCCATAGCTGAAAATGTCACTGTTGGGCATAAAGCTATGCTACATGGCTGCACTATAGGTAAAGGAAGCTTAATAGGGATCAATGCTGTTGTGCTTAATGGCGCAATAATTGGCAAAAACTGCTTAATTGGTGCCAATGCATTGGTAACTGAGAACATGAATGTTCCTGATGGGAGTTTGGTCTTGGGATCTCCCGCTAAAGTCGTTAAGCAACTTGATGAAAAAGCACAGACTATGCTGGCACAAGGGGCAATACATTACGTTGATAACGGTAATTATTATAAACAAGAATTAAAAGAAATCGTTCGTAATTAAAGCAAATAACAACGTCCTAAAACACAGCGAATACAAATTAGTTTATATGACGATAAATAACACAATTTTAAACACACTTTGTATTAGTGGTTAACTCATAAAGATTTTAATGGTAAAGTTTAGTCGTTAACGATTAAAGGAAAAAAGGAAAATAATGAAATTATATTCAACAAAAATTATGATGGCTTGTACATTCATTTTAGCAACTAATGTCGCTGCAGCTAACCCAGCAACATCAGAAAAACATGCGATAAAAGCAACTGAATTACGCCAAGCTGTTTTTAAACTGCTTGGTGCAAATATGGGTACCTTGGGCGCCATGGCAAAAGGTAAAATACCCTTTGATGCTAAAGTGATTGAAAAAAATGCAACTCGCATTAATCAATTATCATTTATGATTGACGATTATACAGCAACAGATACAAGCGCTTACAAAGTTAAAACCGAAGCATTAGCTAAAGTTTGGAATGAACGTGAAGCATTTGAAAAAAGAATCAAAAATTTATCCCTAGCTTCAGACAAATTGATAAAAATAGCGGCTTCTGGTGATGAAAAAGCCATGAGAGCAGCTATTGGCGGTGTTGGTAAAACATGTGGCGGTTGCCATGATGATTTTAAAGAAGATAAATAAGGCATAGACCCTGACACTACCTATTTATATCCAGTCAACTTGAATTTTATACTTTCAAATTGATTGGATATAGACCTTCATACTTTTCTTACACTTAATAATAAAATTCTTCCTCTATTGGTATATTCAATACCAACAGCCAATATAAAAACACAACTATCAAAAAAATAATGACCAATGCTAACAATAATTTAGATGATTTAATACTGCTAGCTTCATTATTATCAGTTGATTTATAGCCAGTAAACATTGGCACAATTAAATTGATCTTCTTAGCAAATAAATAATAGAAGATAGCACCAATATGTACTACTGATACGAACAGTATTATGTCAAAAACATTATGATGAATTAACGACATAAACTTTTGAATTGAACTATTAACACTCTCATAATAAGGGCCTGTGGTAAATACATCATCATTCATAAATAATCCACTGATTGCTTGTGATAGTATTAATAACAGCATCAAAATTATCATTAACCCACCCAGTGGATTATGTCCCACTGTAGTGTCTACTTGGTTCTGTTTTGATTTATTTAGATAGCTTAGCAGTTTTGCTTTCGTTGGAAAGAATTGTGAAAACTTAGCGTATTGTGTACCAAATATCCCCCACATAATACGAAAAATTATTAACCCTAATGTAAAATAACCAATTTTTAAATGATAATCTATTAAGTCTCTTTCACCGTTTGATGTATACCATGCAGATAAAAGTGAAATAAGCAGAAGCCAATGGAACAGTCTAACGGGAAGATCCCAAACGAATAATTTTTTTGTCATGAGTTGTTTTATTAAATATCAAAAGTCGCCTTATAATAACTAATAAAAGTGGCTAAACCTAGCCCTAACCAATACACTTATAAAGTTTTAGATTGTTTAAAACCTCGTAATAAAAAACTATTACGAGGTTTTTAAATTTAATACAGAATTTTATTTAAAAAGCGTAGCTTAGTGCAATATTAACAGATCGTCCTTGGCCTGCTATTTGCTCAAATCCATTAGCATTATCTTGTCTATATCGAGCAACACTCACTCCACCTAACGGTAGTTGATAGTATTCATCAAGTAAGTTTGCCACTTCTAAACTTACTGTTAACGCATCCCATGACGCTTTTGTACTTAAATTAACTAAATGATAACTATCCGTTTGGTTTTCAAAACGGTTATGATCAACACGTGTTTTATTGTCGACCCATTCCCACGTTAAGGCGTTTTCAAATTTACCTATTTTCTGATGAAGTCCTAATTGAGTTTGCAAAGGTTTTATTTGATATAAAGACTGGTTAGTATCATCACGTGTTCCACGCGTATTAGTTACATTAGCTTTTAACTGAAACTCACCAAGTTGTTTAGACTCATAAATACTTGCCAACAAATCAATTTTCACACCATATAATTTAGCATCAACATTAGTTAACTGTAGTGCATTTCGGTCAGAACTTTCAACATCAGTCGTATTCAGGTTTCTAACAACATCAGCATCAATATAATCATTTACATCGGTATACCAAGCATTAGCACTAACACGCCAATCATCATTTTTTGCAGATTTAGTATAAGTAGCACTAAAGGTATGTGCTGTTTCAGGATCCAATTCAGGGTCACCAATATAGCCATTACCATCCCCATACCAACCAATCATTCTGGTGGCCATGCTGCCAACACCCCAGCTATATCGCTCGTATAAACTCGGCGCACGATTTTTACGCGCAATACCAAATTGCAATTCATCATTATTCGTAATTTGGTAGCTTAACAACACACTAGCATCAACTAGGGTATCATCACTTTCTTTATCAAGAGCATTAAATTTTTCAGCTGCATCAGCATCATTGGGCGCCATTGACATTCCCCCCATTCCTCCCATACTCATGCCGTTATTGTATGATTGCACATTATCAACCTGGGTATGTACATTTTCAACACGTACACCAGCATTCAACCACCATTTTGTGTCTAGCTGATTTTCATATTCAGCAAATGCGGCTACACGTTGTCGTTTACCATTATTGATATTAATGTAATCGTTAGGGCCCATCATCATTGAACCTTCAATGCCTGGCCACCAATCATCAAGGCTATAGTCAAAATACTCTTGGCCAAGTAATAGTGTACTGTTGTTTGCTAAATTTAAACGCCATTTTAATTGATAGCTCACATCTTCAGCATCAGTTTCCATAGGCATCATGCCCATTTTTTCAGGTGTGAAAAAACCCATTTCATGTTTTACACTATGCCAATTAAGTTGCCCCTCAAATTCACTATTTTCTAGCTCTCGCTTATATTGAGCAACCACACCATAACTGGTGTTATCAACCATATCCATGTATTGATTTGCAAAGCCTTGATACGGAATTTTTTGATGTGTTAACTTCACTACAAGCTGTTGCTTTTGATCGCGCACTGCCGCGGTTAAACTATGATTTTGAGCACGATATAAGGTATCAATTACTAAATCACCGTTTCCGTCTTCATAGCTATCAGCATCGGTAAAAGCACCCTGATAATTAAGACTAAATGTGTCACTGGCTAAACGAGTACCAACACCAATAGAACGTCCATCGTCAATACTACGATATCGCGCAGAAAGATAACCAGAATGCCATGCAAAGTCACTGCCTTCACTATATTTAGGTGAAATAGAATTGACGCTGATGACACCTGCAATATTATCTCCACCAGCACTTACTGGCGAAATACCTGCAACAACACTATAAGAAGATATTTGATTTGATGAAATATAAGAAAGTGGTGGGTTCATATGATTAGCACATGCTGCTGTAACGTCAGCACCATCAACTAATACTTTAATTCGTTCACCCATCATACCATTTAAAATAGGTAAATTAGAAACACCGCCAGCAGCCGAAAAATCAACTCCAGCTTCGCTTAATAAAGACTCTGATGAGCCTAATTCCAAATGTGAATTTTGTTCCTGTCCATGCACTTCAATAACTTCTAATGAATTATCATCATCAGCAACAACAAACGGGGATAATATAGCACTAATCATCAGTGCTATAGGTGATATTAAATGCTTAACTTGAGATTTTTTTTCATTATTCATAATAATTTGAACCACGGTTAAAAAAGTGGCTAAATTATATAATTTTGTGCTCCTTTACACCTGTGACATAACGTCGCGGTTTAGCAAAAACATGACATAAAAACTTGATTTAAATCATAAAATTAAGTAACAAATATAAACTTAATAAACGCCACCTGCATTGTATATTATTATTTTTTACTGAATATTGATCTCAGTAGTAAAACTATCTTTTCATGTGGTTGTTTCTGCCTTGGTCTTTTATATTAATAATCACCTTAAGTTGGCTAATGATAAGCATCAAAGGTAATTTCACTGAATTCAAATCAAGCTAACTTACACTAATTTAATCTAACTTCAGCTTCGTTTAACAAGTAGCATAGCTGTTTCATGATGCGCATGAACAAAAGCTTTAATGTTAAGCACGGACAAAGCATTTTTTTCTTCAAGGGTATTAACTTTAACAATCAAATTGGCTTGTGGGTAATAATCTAAAACTGCCTCACAAATTATTTGCTTATTTTTTAGGGTATTAACAGTAATAATAATACTATTCGATTGTTCTACTTTCAGAGATTCCAACACGGGTATTTTATCTAAATGACCAAAATACGCTTTATAGCCCCTTTTTCTTGCTAACAAAACGTGTTGTAAATTGTCAGATATAATCAAAAAATCAATTTCTTTTTTAGTTAGCTCTTTCGCAACAATTCGCCCTAGAATTGCAAAACCACAAACAATGGTGTGATTGCTAATGTTAACTGGCGATATTTTATCTGCTTCAAAAAATTCAACAACAAACAGGGAGGCAATTTTATAAATGTTGTTAATCATAAATGGCGTTAGCAACATAGATAATACTGTAATTAATATTAAAAAATTACCCAGTTCACTTTGCAAAATATTTTGATTTACTGCCAAAGCAAAAATAGCAAACGAAAACTCACCTATTTGACAAAGCGCAAGTGCCGATTTTATTGCATCACTTTTGTTAGCATTTTTTCTAATAATAAAATAGATAATAATTGCTTTAATAGTCATCACGAGCAAAAGAATACCCAGCACTAAATATAAATTACTAGCAAAATAAAAAATATCAATTTTAGTACCAATAGAAAAGAAAAATGCGCCTAACAAGAGGTCTTTATAGGAGGCAATATCTGACTCAACTTTAATATGAAAGTTAGTTTCAGCAATAATCATCCCCGCAATAAATGCACCTAACGAATAGGTAAAACCCAGTTCATGGGCGAATAATGAGGCACCTATCACTATGGTGAAAACAGAGCTTAAAAACAACTCTTCCATTTTTGCAGTAGAAGAGAAATGCAGCAACCAACCAATAATTTTTTTACCCAAGGTAAACATAAAAACAATAATAGCCGTGGCATACAGAAATGTTTTTAATAGAATATCTACCATCGACATTTCATTATTCGATAAGAAGCTCATTAATAATAAAATAGGAATAACGGCTAAATCTTGAAAGACTAAAACGGCAACCGATTTTTCACCATAAGGCGTTACTATATCTTTTGATTTTTTCAAATACGGTAAAACAATGGCTGTTG
Source organism: Colwellia sp. E150_009 (assembly GCF_053543955.1). Taxonomy (NCBI): domain Bacteria; kingdom Pseudomonadati; phylum Pseudomonadota; class Gammaproteobacteria; order Alteromonadales; family Colwelliaceae; genus Colwellia; species Colwellia sp. E150_009. The sequence continues at coordinate 29,376 of NZ_JBHFOM010000016.1, read as the reverse complement.
AAGATAAACTAAATGAAAGTGAAATAATTAACGATGAAATAGCGTCAAGTGAAAAGACATAAAAAGCGACAGAAAAAATTAAAAGTGAGCTAAAAGCAACTTGTAAAAAGCCATTGATAAATATCAAATGTTTCATTTTATCAAGTTTAGAATAGGACATTTCCAAACCTATCGTAAACATAAGAAAAACTATTCCAAACTCACCGATTAAATCTAATGAATGAAGATCATGACTACCATTAAAATCAAACAGCGTACTAACAATAGTACCCGTAATGATATAACCAATAATATGAGAAATAGAAAATTTAGTTAATACTATATTTAGTACGCTAGCTAGCGCTAATGAAATAGTAATAATAACAAGTATAGAGTCCATTTTACTTCCTTAATGAACATCAACAGCCGTCTATACTACTCGTTATACAGAAGACGGCTAAGTTGAAGCAGATATTATTACTACATCTGCAAAAATTGCACCAAAAAGTGCACGGTTATTTGAATTAATTTCCTTTTTAATATCAAAGTATTAAATTTATTTTTGTGAATTTTTGATTATGGTGAATATCATTGCATCAAATTGATGCGCACTTGTCATTAAATGCACCAAAAATGCATCTTAAGTATATAAAATTTTAAACTGTTTATTTTTCAGAAATCCAAAGTTTAATATGCCCTTTTACCACCACAACATCATTAATATCATAGGCAGTTACTTCAACAAAAAGATCACCAACTTGCCACTTCTCTGAAGTTACTTTTGCTACACAACGTATATCAGACCCAGCCTTGGCTGTATAATCGAGTGACATTCCTTTAGGTATCCAACGCAGATGCTTTGGTATAGACGCTTCGGTCATTGTCCCCATTGCCATCTCTAAACCATTGCAAATAGCAATAACATGCACCGTTTTTATATGATTATGAACATTTTTAGTTTTTTTAATAAAACATTCACAATAATTAGGTCTTAATTCAGTAATAAGTGGCTTAATAGTACTAAAATAAGGCGCTATTCGCGCCACCATAATAGAGAATATTTTATGACCAAATGGGAGTCGCGTTACTCTTTTATAAAGCGCCATTACTTTAGTTGGTTTTTCTTTTGCCATGTTTACTCTTCCTGTTAATGTTAATCTGGTCGGATGAGTTTAACACTATTTATCTTAGATTCAACAGACATTAAATAACAGCAATAAAGTTTAATAAGCAGATTAGCTTTGCTGATATAAACATAATGGCTTTTGAGTAACACTATTTAAACACATTGAAGAACACTACATAGTTAAACGTCGTGCTTGATGCAGTTTTTTATAACTATCAATTAATCGCAAGTGTTTATCTAATCCTTCAAGTTTCATACTAGTTTTAGTTAAGCCATAGAATCGAATGTCGCCCGATACTGAGCCAACAACATTCTTCATGTTTTCTTCACCAAACATACGGCTTAAACTGTGAATAAAATCATCTAGTGCCAAATCATCATCTAGCATAATTTCAAGCACGGCGTTAATTGCCTGGTAAAACAAACCTCGTTCAACCGTATTGTCATTGTATTGTAAAAATTCCCCTACTAAATCCAATGCGTCTTCAAGTGCGCCGAGTGCTAAACAAATAAGAATTTTTAATTCTAAAATCGTTAATTGTCCCCACACCGTATTTTCATCAAATTCAATGCCAATTAAGGTGCGAATATCAATGTAATTATCTTGCTGGCTATCTTCTAATCGTTCAAATAAACTTGCTAATGCTTCATCACTTAAACTATGAAGGCTCAAAATATCGGCACGGTATTCTAATGCTTTGTTAGTGTTATCCCAAATAAGATCTTCAACTGGATACACTTCTGAATAATTTGGCACTAAAATACGACAAGCTGTTGCCCCTAGTTGATTAAACACCGCGATATACGCCTCTTTACCGAGACCGTTCAAAATAGCAAATAAGCTTTCGCACTCTTGCTCATTCGTGCCTGAAAAATCCCATTCACAAAACGGATAGTCATGCTTAGCACTAAAGAATCGCCAAGAAATAACACCTGTTGAATCGATAAAATGTTCTACAAAGTTTTCTGGCTCTGATACTGCCATACTATTAAAGGTTGGTTTGGGAACATCGTTTAAACCTTCAAAGCTACGCCCTTGTAACAACTCTGTTAAACTACGCTCTAGTGCTACTTCAAAGCTAGGATGAGCACCAAATGAAGCAAATACCCCACCCGTTTTAGGATTCATAAGCGTGACACACATCACAGGAAATTGCCCACCTAATGAAGCATCTTTCACGACAACAGGAAACCCTTGCGCTTCTAAACCGTTAATTCCCGCTAGAATACTTGGGTATTTTTCTAGTACCTGTTGTGGAACATCAGGCAACACAATCTCTTGTTCTATAATTTGTCTTTTTACTGCACGTTCGAAAATTTCAGATAAACATTGCACTTTTGCTTCAGGTAAATTATTACCTGCACTCATACCATTACTCAAAAATAAATTTTCAATTAAATTTGATGGGAAATACACTGTTTCACCATCCGAATGGCGTGTATAAGGAATAGCGCAAATACCGCGTTCAACATTACCTGAGTTAGTATCAATTAAATTAGACGCCCGTAATTCATTTTCAGGATCATAAATTCCTAAACAATAATCATCTAAAATACCTAACGGTAATTCATCATCGTTTTCTGGTTTAAACCACTTTTCATTTGGATAATGAACAAAATCACTATTGGCGATGTCTTCGCCTAAAAATTGATCATTGTAAAAGAAGTTACAATTAAGACGTTCAATAAACTCGCCCAGAGCAGAACAAAGCGCACTCTCTTTTGTTGAACCTTTACCATTAGTAAAACACATAGGAGACGCTGCATCACGAATATGTAAAGACCACACATTCGGTACAATATTACGCCAAGAAGATATTTCTATTTTCATTCCTAAAGAAGCCAAAATTCCCGTCATATCAGCAATCGTTTGCTCAAGCGGTAAATCTTTACCTAAAATAAAAGTGCTTGTGTCATCATCTGGTTGCCCCATTAACATTGCTTGAGCATCTTCTTCAAGGTTCTCCACTGTTTCTACTTTAAATGTAGGCCCTGTTTGCACAACCTTTTTAACCGTGCAGCGATCGATCGATCGTAAAATACCCTGCCTATGTTTGTCAGAAATATTTTCAGGCAATTCAACTTGAATTTGGAAAATTTGTTTGTAGCGATCTTCAGGATCAACAATATTATTTTGTGATAAACGAATATTTTCAGTAGGAATATCACGAGATGCACAATAGACTTTAACAAAATAGGCAGCACAAAGTGCCGATGAAGCTAGAAAGTAATCAAAAGGGCCTGGCGCTGAACCATCCCCTTTATAACGGATAGGCTGATCAGCAATAACCGTAAAATCATCAAATTTAGCTTCAAGTCTAAGGTTATCGAGAAAGTTTACTTTGATTTCCATTAAATAGTTCCATAGTTTTTGTTGCAACAAAGTGTTTAAACTAAACCTGTTTATAGATTTAGCTACCCTTCTTTGGTGCATTATGCATAATTGCACTAATTATCGTGTTTTTTGCTGCAATAGTCTTGGAAAATATATCGAAAATAAAGAAATAATTGTTCTATAAAAATAGACTGACGATAATTAAGAACTATCACGTGTATTGATGAAGTTTATTAAGTTATTGATATGAGTACTGTAGTTAAAATATTGATAGTCTAGTTCTATAAATACGTTTAGGTGATTGAGACTCAAAAGGGAAAGACTTAAAAAGAAAAATGCAGCTCAAAGAACTGCATTTTTGTAACTAGCTTATAATGCATCCTGCATTGTATTCAGTTTTCTCATTTCATCCATGAAAGACTATCCCTAGTATATCCGTTAAGTAAATTCTACTCATTGTCCTAAGCGCTATATCCATATATTTCCATGCTATTGCTATCCTTAGTCTTATCGTTTTATTTCCTATAAAACGAGTTGTGTCTCCCAGACATTATCTTCCTGACTTCAATTATCCATAATTGACCACATCCATGTTCATATCATCCTTCAGCGAAGTCCTCTTCACTCGACTTAATCCTTAAGCCTCCTTACATTCATTCCCTTAATATATTTCCATTAAATAATCATTACTTAAGTAAAATATTTTAATAGAGATTCCTTCTCTATGTCTCCCTGACAGGATTAATAATACGCTTTAAAAAATATTTTGGGATATCAATTAAAAAAAATTTTTCATGTAACAATTTTGTAAAATTTATATTAATTTTTTTAATTAATATATTCATACACTTAATTTTAAACTTGATTTTTTCCTTCAAAATAACGACAACATGTCTTACGGTCTTGTAAGATATGTCTTACATTTTTTTTGGCAAATGACTATAGAGCGGTTTAATTGAAAAAACGACTGCCGATGGAACAACAGTCGTTCATATACGTTGTATAATAATTAATTGTTAGTATCAGGGCTAAATCGAAAAAAACATAACCATACAACTTCATTGAAAATAGCATATGAAGAAGTCTGGTTCATATGCTATTTGTCAATACCCCAACAACGTGTTACATATTGTATTTAAATTTTAAGTAATACATTCCACCATTAATCCCCATAGGAGAAAATTCAGGATATTTAGCACCTAAAATACTACCAAAAGGATTTTCGTCTGGAAATTCATTAAACAAATTACTTGCACCTACCGTTACTGACATATTATCACTTAGTGAATAACCAAGTTCTAGATCCACTGTTATTTCTGAACTAGGCTCAAAGGCAAATCCGCCATATGATACATGAGCGATATAATAGTCACCGTAATAATTAACTCTGACAAGAGCACGCCAGTCACCTTGATTATGAGTAAAATTTATATTTCCTCTAATATTTGGTAAGCCTTCTTCTAACGTTCTAATACGAGTTTCATCTAAAAGGTTGCTTGATGAACCTTCAACCTCAGTATCGGTCCAGTTTGCTACTAAGCTAATATTAGAGTCACCTCCAAATACATCAAAAGGATATGATGCAACAAGATCAACACCTTTTGTGACTGTGTCAAAATCATTTGTATAATAGCGGAAGTTAGCAAATTCTGACGCGCCAGCAATTCCTTGATTCTCTAAACCAATAGCTTCTTCTGGAGTTAAAGATATAAAGTTTGATACAGCAATTCTGTCTTCAACATCAATGTTGAAATAATCAATTGTTATTGAAAGGTCATCAAAATTCATAATAGTACCCAAAGAAAAACTTTTAGACTTTTCGGGTTGTAATTCTGTTGCACCAAACTTAACAGCTAAATCAGTTGTTGGAGGAATAAGACCACTATTTACAATCACGCCATCTTGTAAAACACTACTCACATTACTTATATTTGCTTGTCCTGGAGTTGGGGCCCTAAAGCCACTAGATATTGTACTTCTAAAAGCAAATTGATCATTCATATCCCAACGTAATGATAATTTACCATTTGTCGTTGTTCCAAAATCCTCAAAATCTTCCCACCGTCCAGCCAAAGCTATAAGTAAATTTTCAGTTACATTCGCCTCTAAATCGAGATATAGGGCAATATTTGATCTATCCCAATTACCAGCACTGACTTCACTAAGACCAATATATCCTTGTGAGCCTGAGCTAAATCCTTGATTTGACAAGGGACCAATATTGTATGATTCTGGATCACCCACTATTGCTTCAAACTGTTCTTCACGCCATTCAAAGCCACCTGCAACATTCAAATCAGAGTCAAATATATCAACTACAACAGGGTAACTTAAATCAATATTTATATTTTTTTCAAGTTGAATATAAGTGCCCGCATCCATATTTAAAGGTGTTTGGGGCCCATACGATGCATTAATAGATTCAACTGCAAAATCAATTTCACTATAACCAGCCCCAACACTAATATCATAATATAAATCCCCACCTTGATAATCACCTTTTATGCCCATAACACCAGATAAGTCAATAACCTCACCTGTCATAGTCGGTGTAAAACCGCCAGGGAATTGTTCATTGAATACAAAACAATTAGCGCCAATATCAGTCGTATTATCCATAACTTGGCTTAAACCAGTACTATCACCAGCCAAAAATGTTGGGCAAGTAATACCGTTATCAATACCGTCTAAGTCAGCAACAAGATGGTTATCTCCTTGGGTAAATACACCTTCTTTAGAGTTTGGATTTCTATAATACAAACCAGACTCAGAAACTTTATTAGCATAATTACCAAAAGCATAAAAAGTACTGTTATCATCCATTTCTGCAGCAGAGTTAATGGTTAATTTTAAATCTTTATGAACTTCAGGAGATCCCCATATTTGGGCAGGGCTAGCAACATAAGTATTGCCCGCATCAATTAATGATTGTGCATCATCTCTTTGTAAAGAACGATCGGTAGGATCTGATTCGCCATATTCAGCACTTAAATTTAAAAAGCCAGCATCGGTTAAAGGTAACCCTATGTTTCCTGCAAATTGATAATTCTGACCATCACCTTCATAAAATTGACCAACTTTCACTTCAAAAGTACCACCTTTGGAAGCATCTTTTAATGCAAAATCCATAACACCAGCAATTGCATCAGAGCCATATTGTGCAGCAGCGCCATCTCGTAAAACGGAAACTTGTTTTAACGCTATTGCTGGAAATGCCGATATATCTGGCCCTTGAGCGCCATCTGAAAGTCCAGCGCCATAAAAGGCAATGACAGCAGAACGATGACGACGCTTACCATTTAATAGTACAAGCGTATGATCAGGGGCAAGACCTCTTAAATTGGCAGGTCTCACAAATGTCGCTGCATCACTAATCGGCTGCGCACTGACATTATACGATGGAACAACAGTTCTTAATAAATCACCAATATCATTTGAGCCTTGATTTACAAAATCCTCACCTGATATAACATCTACAGGTGCTGCAGTGTCTAATGAACCACGACCTTGAACACGAGATCCCACAATAGATATTTTTTCTATTTCCTCGACTTTTGCTGAGCTACCTTCAAACTCATTTGCATACAGATTAGTAGAAAAAGTACTAACTATAGATGTTGTTATTGCAATAGCGAGTAAAGTTTTTTTAGTTTTCATGTTTCTCTCTCTTTTTATTTATTCCCAGCGGTTAATATACATACACCACCAAGTATTACAATATATGATGTTTTTGCACTTTTTAATGATTAAAAGTCATAACAAAGAGTGAGTGCTATCAAAATAATAAATTATAGAAATTAATATTATTTAACCTCAGCTCGGCTTAATAAATGTTCTTCTAGCAGCTATTTTTACTAACTTCGGCGTTAAATTCACTTGCAATAGACCAGCTATTAACGCGTAAATTTGCCTTGAATTAAGTAAAACTATCAAGCTAGAAGAGAATCAAAAATTTAATGTTTATTTTTCAGTAGGTTAACTATATCTTAAACCGAGCTCAGGTTATTTAAGTAGATTCAATAATATTTTTAATAATTTTAATCATTTTATTCTCTTGCCAATTAGTTTTATAAACTAGTGCAAAGGAAAAACTGATTGTTGGTGTAAAGGGCTTAACAACTATATTTTCGCATTGTAAATCATTCACCGTTATCGGGTTTATGACACTGATTCCTACATTATTACTTACCAATGAGCATATACTTGCCAAGTTAGCTTCCGTTTTACTTTTTAGTTGAACATTGCTTTCAGAAATTAAATGTAACAACTGATCTGCAGCAACATTAGGTTGATTAGGTACTAAAACATTGCATCCTTTCAAGTCATGCAGTTTTATTTCTTCATGTAATGCTAAAGGATGGTCCTTAGGCATTACACAAACAGCTTTCGTCTCCATTATAGATTCAATATGCAGCTGCTTACTTTTTACAGGAAGGGTAACAAAACCAACATCAAAAGAATCTGACTCAACTGCATTCATAATTTCATTACTTGATAAAACATCAAAATAAACATTTAACTTAGGGTTTATTTCAAGAATTTTAGAAATTATTTCTGGAATATAGCCAAATGCTAATGCAGGAATGGCTGCAATTCTAAAACGAGACGCACCGAATTCTCTCAATGCTAAAATACTATGTTTAGTTTCTTCCAGATGATGCATTAATCTTAAGACTTCTTTATATAACTCCTTTGCTTCAGGTGTTGCTATAAGCCCCTTTTTTTCCCTAATAAATAAGTCAAAACCAATATTTTGTTCAAGTACACTTAATGAACGGCTAACACCAGATTGTGTTATCCCTAATATTTTGGCTGTTTTTGACGCTGTTCCATTTTCAAATAATGTTTTAAAAATAGAAAATGACTTCATTGAATTTAAATTTATATTATTCATGACTTTTACTCATCAATTATAGAAAACCCATCATATATTGACATACATCAAATATTCAACATAAACTCTTATAAAATATATTATTGACTATTAATTTAAATAATAAGCTGCGTAGCTAAGCTATAAATAAAGTAATAATAGCCACACTTTCATAGGTGCATTCAATGCGAAATAAAAAAAAGAACATGGCAAATAAAATTTCAAGCTTTGGGGCTATTAGTGTCATGTTATTTCTTATGATCGCTATCGCTGCACAAGTATTTATTTTTGACAACAGTGGTGCTATTCACATAACTCTAATCTTAGTACTCTCTTATACGGCTTGTGTTGCATTGTTTTTTGGTTATAGCTGGAAAGAAGTACAAAACGGAATACTGCACGGTTGCCAAGTTGCCATGCTCCCCATGCTTATTCTTATGATGGTTGGCGTATTGATCGCAAGTTGGATTGCAGCAGGAACTATTCCAGCATTTATTTACTATGGCATGTTATTTCTTTCTCCTACTTACTTCTTATTTTCCGCATGTTTTATTTGTTGTCTTGGCTCTTTGTCCACAGGCAGTTCATGGACAACTTCAGCTACATTCGGTGTCGCTTTTATGGGTATTGGTTTTGGGCTTGGCATTTCACCAGCAATCACTGCTGGTGCGGTTATTTCAGGTTCAATTTTTGGGGATAAAATGTCGCCATTATCCGATTCAACAAATTTAGCTGCAGGTATTGCAGGAGCTGATTTATTCAAACATATAAAAAGTATGCTTTACTCTACAGGCCCAGCAATTTTATTAACCTTAATAACCTTTTTTTTCTTAGGCTTAAACATTTCACCAGATGCAACTATTGATAAGGGAGATATTGATGCAATGCTAACAGGGCTTAGCGATAATTACTCACTGTCAGCTATTACTTTTTTGCCTCCCGTATTAGTAATAATAATGGCAATTAAAAAGTTTGAAGGTCTACTTGTTATGTTTGCCGCAAGCTTTATTGGAGTGTTAATTGCTATTTTTGCGCAGAATATGTCAATTAACGAAATGTTTACTGCAATGAATTATGGTTATCAATCTAAAACAGGTATTGAAAATATTGACAACCTACTTTCACGAGGTGGTTTACAAAATATGATGTGGACAGTCTCTTTAGGTTTTATCGCATTAAGTCTTGGTGGCTTAATGGAAAAAACCAAAATGCTCGAAGTTTTATTAAGTAACATAAAAAGCTTAGTCCAATCTGTCTGCGGTTTAGTAACTACTCACGTTATTTTCTCCATTGTTGTGAACTTTCTCGGCGCGAGTCAATTCCTTGCCATCATCATTCCTGCGCGTATGTTATTACCAATATATAAAGAAAAGCACTTATTACCTGAGGTGTGTTCAAGAGTCAGTGAAGACTCAGCAACAGTCACATCTCCACTTGTACCTTGGGGATTGGGAGGTGCTTATTTTTCAGGCGTTCTAGGCGTTTCTACGCTAGATTATCTACCTTATACTTTTTTAGCTTTTTTCGCTCCGTTAATGACCATTCTATTAGCCTATAACAATAAGTACATGTTTACAGAAAGTGATTACGATGTCGCTGTTACTAGCACACTTACAAAATAGTACTTATAAAACTCAACACATTAATTTTTATTTTTATCTGGAAAAACTATCTATGAATAAACTGATTGCTATAGAAGACGTTGTTGCAACAATCCCCAATGGTGCAAGCATTATGGTAGGAGGTTTTGGAAATCCTGGAACACCATTTACTTTAATAGATGAATTACTAAAACAAGGACAACGTAATCTCACTATTATAAAAAATGATGCGAATGAGGCCTCTTTGGGTATTAGCAAACTCATAGAAAATGGACAAATTGATAAATTAATTACGTCACATATTGGGTTAAACAAAACCGTCATTGATATGATGAACGAACAAAAGGTTAAGGTAGAATTTTATCCCCAAGGAATACTAGCTGAAAAAATAAGAAATGCTGGTGCGGGTTGCTATGGTTTTTTAACTGATATTGGTTTAGATACAGAAATAACTGATAAAGCTTTACTAATAGAACATCAAGGTAAGCAATTAAGAATTGAGTCTGCTTTATACGCAGATTTTGCTTTCATTCACGCTAAATTATCTGACCGCTATGGAAACTTAGTGTATGAAAGCTCGGCAATAAACTTCAATCCGTTAATGGCAATGGCTGCGAATAATGTCATTGTAGAAATATCTCACTTAATTCCTAGTAGTCAATTAACCCCTGAACACATCCACACACCAAGTGCTTTTGTTAATTCAATTGTAAACCTAGAACTATCCAGTCATAAAAACAAACTAGCGAGCATTTAACATGAATGTAAATAAAATCATTACTAGAGCAGTAAAAGAGCTTAAAAGTGGCCAAATAGTTAACCTAGGCATTGGTTTACCAACAAAAATTCTTGACTTTATTTCACCTGATTTAGATATTTTCTTTCAATCAGAAAATGGGGTATTAGGTGCACAAAAAATTTCAGATGAAACATTGATATACCCTGAGTTAATCGATGCAGGAGGTAAATATATTGGTATCAGAAATGGGGCTAGTTTTTTTGATAGTTCAGTGTCTTTTGCGATGATTAGACGCGGAAAAATTGATTTAACCATCATGGGTGCCTTTGAAGTTGATCAAGAAGGGAGTTTAGCTAATTGGAAAATACCAGGGTACTTTTCGCCAGGTATTGGAGGCGCGATGGAATTAGCTCAAAAAACGCCTAAAGTTATTATTTTATGTTCTCACAACGATAAAAAAGGTAATTCAAAAATCCTAAAAAAATGCAAATTACCCTTAACAGCCAAAAAATGCATATCGCGAATTATCACAGACAAAGCTGTTATCGATGTCACAGATAACGGTTTGTTACTTAAAGAAATTGCAGAAGGATTAACGTTAGAAGAGTTAATTGAACAAACAGATGCGCCATTAATTATTCCTCAAAACATTGGTACTTTCTAATGATTAAAACTATTGAACAAGAAATATTAGATAGCTGTGATGCAATCTTTCCTGAAGTGATTGAATTCACCAAAGAAATGGTTAAACAATATAGTGTTTTAAATAAAGAACAAGGTGTACTTGATGTTGTTGAAAAAAACTTACAGGATTTAAACTTACCTGTTATCAGAGTTCCTATTGATATAAAACGTATAGGTAAACATCCTTTGTTTGCTCCTGTTGAGTGGGATTATGATAAAAAATACAATCTAGTCAGTGCATTAAATCCTGGAGCAGAAGGTAAAACATTAGTTCTTAATGGTCATCTTGATGTTGTTAGCGCAACTCATTTTGATATGTGGACCCAAGCACCCAATATACCATGGGAAAAAGATGGTTGGTTATACGGACGTGGTGCAGGCGACATGCAATCAGGCGTTGCTGCTATGATTTATGCTGTACACGCTATTCAACATGCAGGCTACCGTATAGATTCTCCTTTAACTATACAAGCTGTTATTGAAGAAGAATGTACGGGTAATGGGGCTCTAGCTTGCCTTGAGAAAGGCTATGATGGTGATTTTGTCTTAATACCCGAACCATTTGGACCACAAATTTACAGTGGGCAACTCGGCGTATTGTGGTTCAAAATTATTATTAAAGGTCGACCAGCGCATGTTTTAGATACAACGGCTGGGGCAAATGCGATTGAAATGCTACAACTGTTGATCCCCTACCTAAAGTCACTTGAAGATGAACTTAATGAGAAATATCGCCATGCTCCCTATGATCAATATGACCACCCTTTCAACTTAAATATAGGAAAATTTAAAGGTGGAAATTGGGCATCTAGCGTCCCCTCACATGCAGAGATGGAAGGCAGAATAGGTTTTCCACCAGGTATGACAAGCAATCATATAATGCAGCTTGTTAATGATAAAATTGAGCTAGCAGTAAGTGAATGCATAGAATTTAATCAATACAAACCTATCTTACGTTTTCATGGTTTTCGCTCAGAAGGTCATTTAGTAGATTTGCAAAACCCTGGAATAACCATGTTATCAGAGTGCCATCAAAGTTTAACACAACGTGAGCCTGAGCAATATTTGTCAACATGCACAACAGATCTCAGAGCATTTCACTTTTACAACAAAACAGCAGGTACATGTTACGGACCTATTGCTAAAAATATTCATGGCATAGATGAATGCGTTGATATTGAATCAATTCGTCATACCTTAAAGGCTTACGCCTTATTTATAAGTCGTTGGTGTAAAATAGGAAAACCACAATGAAAAATGTTTATTTAGTAAGTTATTCTCGTTCTGCCTTTACTCGTGCTCATCCTTACAAGCAAGAAATTGATCTATTTGCTGATATCAGTGGTGACCAACTATTAGCACAGCTTATCAATCACCAGCTTAAAGAAGGAAACTTTAGTGGAGAAGAGGTAGATGATCTTTCAGTAGGTTGTGCATTACAAGTAAAAGAACAATGGAGTTTTGGTGGTCGTTACCCAATACTATTATCTCAACTTGGTGATCAGTGTGCTAGTAGAAGTATTGAACAGCAATGTGGATCTGGTTTAGCAGCATTACGATTTAGTGCGCTAAACATAGCTTCAGGATCAGCAGATATTGCTATGGCTGCTGGATATGAACATATGACACGTGTTCCTATGGGGCCATCTCTTTTTGAGCAAGGTATTTTACAAGTACCTGACGTGAATCGTTATAATTCGTCCTATGAAATGGATGTTGTTATGAATATGGGACTCACAGCAGAAAACTTAGCAAGCAGTAAACACTTCTCTAGAATACAAATGGATAAGTTTTCTGAGACTTCCCACCAAAAAGCATCAATTGCCCGTGATGCTGGCTTCTTTGAAGGAGAAATTATTCCATTAACAAATATGAATAATTTAAAAGTTGTTAATGATGCTTGTATTCGAGAAGAAACAACAGCTGAAAAACTATCTCAATTAAAGCCTTCATTTCAAGAAAATGGCTTGATCACTGCAGGTAATAGTTCTCCATTATCAACTGGAGCCGCTTTAATCGTTTTAATGTCTGAAGAGGCTTTGCTCAAAACAGGAATGAAACCGTTAGCTCGAATTGTCAGCATTGCTGATCGAGGAACAAAACCTGAAATGATGGGGCAAGGAGTCATCCCTGCAGTAGAGAAAGCGTTAAATGTAGCAAGATTAAAAGCCAGTGATATCGATTTTTGGGAGATTAACGAAGCCTTTAGTGTCGTTCCTCTTTATGCCCAACAATACTTTAATATAAAGAATGAACAATTAAATATTAAAGGAGGCGCACTAGCACTTGGTCACCCTTTGGGGGCTTCAGGCATAAGACTGGCTGGCACACTGGCTAGAATTCTAATTTCAGAAGAATCTCGTTATGGATGTGCTGCAGCTTGTATAGGTGGTGGACAAGGTATAGCTATGATAATAGAACGAATGTCACAATAAAAATTAACAACTTAATGAAATAGTAATGGTGTGTAATGGAAAATAAGCATGATAGCAGTATAAAAAACAGCAGACCAAATTTTGGGGGTGCACAAGATTTGTTTTATTCTAATTCTGATGAATTTCCTAGACCTACAATGGTAAAGGGAGAAGGAGTATTTTTATGGGACGAACAAGGTAACTCATACTTAGACGCTTCTTCTGGCCCTGTAACGTGTAACATAGGCCATGGTAATCAAAAAGTTATTAACGCAATGACAGAGCAAGCTGAAAAGCTCTGCTTTTCATTTGCTTCAACCGCAAGAAATCAACCTAATTTACGGTTATCAAAACAACTTACAGAATTAGCTGGTGATGGATTTGAAAGGGCTTTGTTTGTTTCAGGTGGTTCATTAGCAGTAGATATGGCTATTAAATTTTGTAGACAATATAGCTATGCAAAAGGTGATATTAACAAACATAAATTGATCAGTTGTCAACCTTCATATCATGGCATGACTTTAGGTTGTTTAGCGGTAAGTGGAGACCCTACCTTTAACGAAATATTTTCGGATATGATCACGGTATCAGAGAAAATTCAATCTTTAATGAATTATAGATTTGCTGGTGATCTAAATGAACATGACTATGCTTTGCAATGTGCACAACAGCTCGAAAATAAAATATTAGAACTTGGTAATGAAAGTGTATTAGCTTTTATTGTAGAACCTGTTGGGGGCTCTAGCTCAGGAGCAATTAGCCCACCAGAATTATACTTTCAAGAAATTCGTCGAATTTGTAATAAGTATGGTGTGTTTTTAATTTATGACGAAGTCATGTCAGGTGTTGGTAGAACGGGTACCTTTTTAACACATCACCAATGGTCTGATGCTAAACCCGACATTGTTGTTGTAGCTAAAGGGTTGGGAGCAGGTTATATACCATTAGGAGCGATGCTGACCAGTGCTACTTTAGTTGATGAATTAGCTGAACTGACAGGTTTTAATTATGCTCACACATATAACGCTAACCCATTAGCTTGTGCTGTAGGAAGTGCAGTTTTATCTGAAATAACTCATAATAACCTACTAGAAAACACACAATTTATGGGGAGTTATTTAAAAAAAGAATTAAAACAACTTCAAGCTGATTCCTTCATTATTGGTGATGTTCGTGGCAAAGGCTTACTTTTAGGCATTGAGTTCGTTTCTTGTAAATCAACTAAAACCCCAATACCATTAAAATATCAAGCCACAGAAAAATTCAAACAATTTGCGGCAAAGCATGGGCTTCTAATTTATGGACGTAGAAGTAATAATGGCCATTATGGCGAATATGTAATGATTGCCCCACCTTTAAACATTACTCAAAAAGAAGCCAAACTTTTAATAAAGCGCTTATCTTTAACCCTATGTGATTTTGAAAACTGGCTTAAAAAAGAAGGTGTTTTATAGTTATATTTTTAACGAAACATACCCGATAATTTAGTTAAATTGGGGGCTACTAAATTTGCTAGACCCCAATTCAGTTTAAAATATAGAACAATAGTACACAGCCTAACTTAACCAAATCACTTCAGTGTTATTATCATAAATACTACTGAGGTGATTTTTCAATGTAAAACAACACAATAAATATTTTAACTCTACACCAAAGAACTAAAATGCTTTGGCAAATGCTTCCTTGAGCAAATCAACCTTATTAACTTCTCTAGGTGATTTTTTATAAACAAGCGATAAGTTAAATTGATACGTTAATGAGCTAGGCTGAATAATACGTATATCACCACTATTTAATTCTTGTTGAATGTAGCTTTGCGGTAAATAACCAATATATCTTCCCGACAGCACCATTGCTTTTCGCATATCAAATTGATACGCCTTAGCCAGCAAATTCAACTTTTTTAATTGCTCTCTACCCAAGGCATCAATATCAATACCTGGATGAATAGCAGGCACCGACGCCAACTTTTCAGCACTAATAACCGTATCGACCTGAGTAAAAAATTCATGCTGCTTACTACAGCATAAATAAATAGGTTCACTGTAAATTGATTGATAACAAAGCCCTTCTGTTTGTTGATAACTAGGAAACAATGCTATGTGCGCTTTGTCTTTTAATAATGATTTTTCAATATTATGAATACTGTCACCATCAAGTACCAAATGTAGGTTTGGAAAACTATCGTGTACAATTTGAATTACTTTCGCAATTTTTTGCTGTTTTGCAACATCAAGTTGCTCTGCACATAAAATAACTAACTCGCCGCTAAGTTCACTTCCTAAAGAACCGACTAGCAAAGAAAAATCATTAAGTGAATCAAATAAATTAATGGCTGCATAATAAACAGCTTGCCCCTCTTCAGTAAGCGCAAAACCACCTCGACCACGTAAACATAACTTAAGCTTCATTCGAGTTTCTAAATTAGACATATGCACACTGATAGTTGATCGTGTAATTCCTAATTCATTTTCAGCCGCAGCAAAGCCGCCATTTTCAACCACAGCTTTATATATACGCAATAAGCGTAAGTCATATTCAGTGACTGGTTTAGGAATAATAGATGATTTGTTCATTAGTTTTACCACCGTAAAACATTGTGTTGAATGTTTTATATTTAACCCGAGTTTGTTTTGTTATTCAATAGAGAAAATGATTCATTTGTAGAAATCATATTGCGGAGATGAATATGTACGATCTAAAAGATAAGCGACTAATTAAAAACTTTTCTTATATCAACGGAAGTTGGCATAGTAGTGAGACCGAATTAGCTGTAAATAACCCAGCAACAGGTGAACTGGTTGCCAATGTCAGCAACGCTGGCATCGCTGAAACAGAGTTAGCAATAAAAGCAGCAAAAAGCGCCTTTAAAATGTGGTCTAAAAAATCAGCTAGTGAACGTGCAGGTTTAATGCGTAATTGGTTTAATCTAATGATCGAGCATCAAGACGATTTAGGTCGAATTTTAACGCTAGAACAAGGTAAGCCACTCGCTGAGGCAAAAGGCGAAATTGCTTATGGCGCCGCTTTTATTGAATGGTTTGCAGAAGAAGGTAAGCGTGTTTATGGCGATATTATTCCAGGGCCAGCAAGTGATAAACGCATTGTTGTTATAAAGCAACCCGTTGGAGTGGTTGCATCAATAACCCCATGGAATTTCCCTAACGCAATGATTGCACGTAAAGCTGCTGCGGCATTAGCTGCAGGTTGTACTTTTGTGGTACGTCCTGCGACACAAACCCCATTATCAGCATTAGCAATGGCTGAACTTGCTGAACGTGCAGGTATTCCTGCTGGTGTTTTTAATGTGGTTGTGGGCGATGATGCTCGAGGTATGGGTAAAGTACTAACAGAACACCCTGATGTTGCTAAATTTACCTTTACTGGTTCAACTCCTGTTGGCAAAGCATTAATTAGCCAATGCGCTTCTACCGTAAAAAAAGTTTCTATGGAGCTTGGTGGCAATGCACCATTCATCGTGTTTGCTGATGCCGATATAGACGCAGCGGTACAGGGTGCCTTGGTATCTAAGTACCGTAATGCAGGACAAACTTGTGTGTGTACAAACCGTATTTTAGTTCACCAAGATGTGTTGGCAGAATTTAGTGAAAAGCTAGCTATCGCGGTAAGTGAATTATCAATGGGTAATGGTTTAACTGATGGGGTCAATGTTGGTCCTATGATTAGTGAACAAGCCGTTGCTGATGTACAAAATTTGGTTGATGAATCCATAAAAATGGGCGCTAAACTTGTCTTAGGTGGACAAGTTGACCAAGCAGGTTCGTGCTTTTTCCAACCAACAATTTTAAGCAATGTAACTAATGATATGCCTGTTGCCGCTAATGAAATATTTGGACCAGTTTCACCATTAATTTCCTTTGCAAATGAAGAAGAAGCACTTGCAATAGCAAATGACACCGAGTACGGATTAGCAGCCTATTTTTATTCTCGCGATATAGGTGTTATTTGGCGTGTTGCTGAAGGATTAGAGTTTGGCATGGTAGGTATAAATGAAGGCATAATTTCAAATGCAGTGGCTCCTTTTGGTGGCGTAAAACAATCAGGAAATGGCCGAGAAGGCTCTAAATACGGCTTAGATGACTACTTGGAAATTAAGTATTTATGCATGGGTGGTTTAAACAAATAACCCCACTATTATTCTATTAATTACGCTATAAACAGATTGAAAAGGTAATAAAAATGACAAACAAAAATTTACAAACCCGTAAAACAAAAGTTATTGCAAGAGGGCAAGGCAACTTATACCCAATTTATATAGATCACGCTAAAAACTCTGAACTTTGGGACGTAGAAGGTAATCGTTTTATCGACTTTGGCGCAGGTATTGCCGTGTGTAATACTGGCCACAGTCACCCTAAAGTAACGGCGGCAGCCAAAGCACAACTGGACAAGTTTAGTCATACTTGTATCATGATTAACCCTTATGAAGTTGGTGTTGAACTCGCCGAAAAATTAACCGAAATTGCCCCAGGCGATTCAGATAAAAAAGCCATTTTTGTTTCTACTGGTGCTGAAGCAGTAGAAAACTGCGTGAAAATAGCAAGAGCGCATACTGGTCGTCGTGGCGTTATTGCTTTTAACGGTGGCTTTCACGGTCGTACCAATTTAACCATGGCACTAACAGGTAAAGTTACACCCTATAAAAATTTATTTGGACCATTCCCAGGTGATATTTTCCATGCTCCTTTTCCTATTGAGTGTCATAACATATCGGTAGAAGCATCATTAAAGGCAGTTGAAAATTTATTCAAAGTTGATATTGCACCAACAGATGTCGCAGCAATTATTGTTGAGCCTGTACAAGGCGAAGGTGGGTTTTATGCGGCACCTATAGAATTTTTACAAGCATTACGTAAAATGTGTGATGAGCATGGCATAGTATTAATTGCCGATGAAATA
Organism: Colwellia sp. E150_009; assembly: GCF_053543955.1. Lineage (NCBI taxonomy): Bacteria > Pseudomonadati > Pseudomonadota > Gammaproteobacteria > Alteromonadales > Colwelliaceae > Colwellia > Colwellia sp. E150_009. The sequence continues at coordinate 10,705 of NZ_JBHFOM010000016.1, read as the reverse complement.
CAAACAGGCTTCGCCCGCACAGGTAAAATGTTCTGTTGTGAATACTCAGGCATTGAACCTGATTTAATTACCATGGCAAAAGGTATTGCGGGTGGTTTCCCTATTGCTGCCGTTGTAGGCAAAAGTCATATTATGGATGCTCCGCTACCTGGTGGTTTAGGTGGAACCTATGGTGGTTCACCTGTTGCTTGTGCTGCCGCTTTAGCTGTATTAGAAGTCATTGAAGAAGAAAATTTAGTTAGTCGCTCGGCACAAATTGGCGCTATTTTTAACGAACGTTTATCGCAATTACAATCACAATATCCAACACTTATTGGTGACGTTCGCAATCAGGGAGCCATGATCGCTATCGAATTATTCAAAGACGGTGACAGTGAACAACCTAATACCGAGTTAACTCAAGCAATTATTGCAAATGCAGCTAAGTACGGTTTAGTGCTACTAGCTTGTGGTTTCTATAGTAATGTTATTCGATTCTTACCCGCATTAACCATTAGTAATGAAACAGCAAATGAAGGATTAGATCAATTTGTCAAATTATTTGATCACGTAGCAAAAAATTAATAGAACGATGGTTGAAGATGTGGATTACGTTAAATAAATTCTGCATCTTCAACATACTCGCTTATTTTTGTTCTACATGAACGCTAAGGTTAACGTTTTAAGGAGATACTTACATGCAAGCAACTAAACACAAAAAAACAATAAAAATGTATTCACCCCAGTATCATACAAATATCATTCAATCTGAGAATACTAAGCTGCAATTAAAAAAAGATGATAATATTATTGAAACCTTACAATGTTTAACGCCCCCCAATGATGAAGATTCTTGCTGTTTTGTAAAGTCATCAAACTAAACATCCCTGTTTCTAAATCTAATCAACATCAATGATTGTATCAAATTTCACCCGTCTACCCTATTTCATCAAACGGTAATTTTTTCTTAATCTATTTGTAATAAGTTTTATTTAATCTCAAATTAATCAAATAATTACTAAGATAAAAAATAAAAGGGTGAAAATGAAACACACAAAATTAACATTAGTTTTAATGGTTAGCTTAGGTTTAACCGCATGTGGTGATGATGGAGATAAAGGTGAGCAAGGTATCAACGGCTTAAATAGTTTAATTGCCCATGAAACGTTAGCGCTAGGTAATGACGCATGTTTTTTTGGTGGTTTAAAGATAATATCTGGCTTAGATACCAATGGTGACAATGTATTAGCTGAAACAGAGATAACGAATACAAGCTCAAATTGTAATGCAAACCCTGTTAGTACCTCTGGCTCACCATTACCCTATACTGTAATGCGTTCTGATATTGACAATGGTGCTTTACCAGGAAGTTTTATGGAAATTCGCAACGGTGGTTTCGGCTCTGATATGGTTGCGCATCCTTCAGACTCAACGCGTTTTTATGCCTTAACTGATCGGGGGCCCAACGCTTCTTATACTGGAGAACAAGGTACAGGTAAAAAATTCCCCACACCTGACTATACCCCTAGAATTGGCTTATTTGAACTGCAAGATAATGGCGATGTAAAAAAAATTAAAGAGCTCTTATTAAAACGTCCTGATGGCACACTTATCACAGGCTTACCTAATAGCAGCGCATTAGGTGGCACAGGTGAAACCCCGTATGACGCTGATGGAAATATAATTGTCGAAGACATGAACTTACCTTTTGATGAATCAACTAACCCAATTAAATTAGATGATTATGGTTTAGATGGCGAAGGTCTAGTCGCTTTGTCTGATGGAACATTTTGGATAAGTGACGAATACGGTCCACATATGGTTCATTTTAATGCTGAAGGCATTGAAATTGGACGTATTAATGCCTTTGCTGCAGATCCTCGTAACACCTACACATTGCCCGCTGAATTTGCCAATCGCCGTGCTAACCGCGGTATGGAAGGATTAACCGTTACACCTGATGAAACTACCTTAGTAGGTATTATGCAATCTACTATGTACAATCCAATTAGTGCAGTGAAAGTTAACGATATTGTTCGTATTGTTACCATTAATTTAACCGATGGTAATGTTGGTCAATATCTTTATAAGCAAGAAAAAACGCAAAATTCACAATCAGGTATTGTTGCTTTAAGCAATACAGAGTTTGTTGTTATTGAACGTGATGGTAAGTTTTATAATGAAGATAGTTCCGCCATGAAGCACCTATATAAAATTGATATCAGCAATGCCACCAATATAGAAACAATTACTGCAACCACTGATTTGACGCAAGATGACTCATTAGGTTTATTGATTAATGGCAAAACGCTTGAAGAAATAACACTTGAAGCTGATGGCTGGACAACGCTTGCTAATGCAGGAATTGAAACTATTAGCAAAACTCTGCTGGTAGATTTAATCGCTGAAACTGGTTATCCGCACGATAAATTAGAAGGTATATGGTTAATCAACGATAACACTATTGGCGTGATAAACGACGATGACTTTGCTACATGGGCATCAAGCGGTGTACTTGAGCAAAAATACCTTGATGCGGGTCAAACAGTGATTGATGGCAACCGTTTGTACATTATCGAAAATATTAATTTAGCGCATTAAATATCAGTAACTTATGTAATTACACAATGTAGCTTTAGTCTGTATTTTAAAGCTACACAGTGTAAAAATGCGTATTAATTAATACCAGTATCTCCAGTTTTACTTTGACTTTGTATTAGATAAGTTCCCTATATATTCTCCAGGGCTCATGCCAGAGATATTTCGGAACATATAAATAAAAGGAGAAGCTGAGCTGTACCCTAAATCCAAAGCAATATTTGTTATACTATGCCCCGCTGTAAGTAACTCTATCGCTTTTAAAAAACGAAGTCTTAAACTCCATGCCTGAATAGTCATACTGGTTTCTCTATGGAATTTTCGCTCTAATGTGCGTTTCGACATCGCTAAATGTTCTGCCAACATCTGTGTTGTTTGCTTACCTCCTGGTCGTTCATAAAGTTGATTACACATTTTCAAAAGCTCTACTGATGTGGGCCAAGGAAGATGATCGGTTACATGTTTTAATCTTGGTAACGTACTTAACATAAGCGAAATAACCTGTTCTTCATAACCTAGTGTTGAATATTCAACATCAAATGTAGAAACTTCTGTTATCAGTGCTTTTATGATGGGAGATATTTTTAGTACCAAGCTTTTGTCCGTAGGTAACTGCTGATATTTACTATCAATGTACAAGCTCTTTAACTCAGCACCATATTCAGTTGAAACACTATGTTGACACCCACAAGGAAGCCAAACTGCATTTTCTGGTGGAATGAAAAGTCTTTCACCAATGACATCAACAATTAGCACACCAGAACTAGCGTACAAAAATTGGTGCCACATATGCTTATGCGCTGGAAACGTGTGCCTTGGTGGCATATATTGTTGCCGTACAAAAACCTCGCGAGGCAGGCTTTTCAAATCAAGTAATTTAAGTTCATTTGTGTAGTCTGGCATTCATTTCACATATTGACGCTTTATATGTATATATTGTCATAGTGTATAGAGATTGTCTTTCGATTATTAGATATTCTAAGGTAGATACTATTGACGAGTAATGTAGTTTGAAATTATCAGAACAATCTAAAATTCAGCTTGCTTGCGTAACTGGCGGTGTAATCACTGTCGGTATAGCTAGATTTGCCTATACACCCATGTTGCCTGAAATGGCTGAAGATATTGGTATTACGGAGACTATTGCAGGTTTTTTAGCCGCTGCAAATTATGCAGGATATTTATGTGGAGCATTACTTATCTCTTTCATGCATAACCTTCAATTAAAAATTACATTGTACCGTTATGGTTTAATAGCAGCAGTTGTTACTACACTGTGCATGGCTTTAACCACAAATGAATGGTTATGGTACTTATTGCGTTATGTTTCTGGCTTAAGCAGTGCCGCAGGTGTTTTACTCGGTGGTGGGTTATTAATGCACTGGCTCAGACATAATAATGCGAAAGCTGAACTTGGCATTTTTTTTTCAAGTTTAGGGATTGGTATTGTGCTGACAGCAATTACTGCCCAACTCATAAAAATAGACTATACATGGGATCAACAATGGTTAATTTATGGAGTACTTGCTCTCGTTCTAATTATCCCTGTGCTGTTTTGGTTCCCCGACTTTTCTAGATCAACAATTAGCACGCAAAATACTGATTATAAAGAAACTCAAGCACTTCCCTCAAAACAGTTTTTTTTAACCTTGCAAGCCGCTTACTTTTGCGCTGGTTTTGGGTATGTAGTCACAGCAACATTTCTGATTGCAATAGTTGAGTTACTTCCAGGAATGCAAGGCCTTGGTTGGATTGTTTGGTTGTTAGTGGGGATTGCTGCTGCACCAGGGTGTTGGTTATGGGATATCTATGTAAGAAAAATTGGCCTTTGGTCATCATTGTTCCAAGCCTATATTTTAAACATGGTAAGTACAGCTATACTCTTGTTTGATCCGTCAGCAACCGTGACTTATATTAGTGCTGTACTATATGGTTGCAGTTTTATTGGCATTGTTAGCATGACATTGTCAATGGTAGGACGTTTATACCCTGATAATGCCTCCCGCTCAATGAGTCATCTAACCTTCAGTTATGGGCTTGCACAGGTTATTGCACCTGCACTAGTTGGAATAATTACTGAAAAAAGCGAGAGTTTTACAAATGGGTTGATCATCACAGTTATTGTAATGCTGATAGGAGTAGCTTTGCTGATGCGAGCGGTAGCTATTCTAAAAATAGGAAATAGCACAAACAGTAAATATTGTAAGCAGCCGTCCATAACGTCACCTGAGACATGATCAAACGTTGACTCAACTACCCAAGCATTTCATTAAGAATATAATTTACATTATCGTGACATTACTAAATGTACTTTGATGTTAGCTGACATAAAAGATTGGAACAAAGCAAATGAAGCCTACCTGTCCTTTTTTGAAAGCCCCTCGCACGCAGTGCTTTTGCTACAGCTGGGTTGGCACTTGATGCAAAAGTTGAAATAGAGTATATACCAGAACTTTAAAAAACCTTAATAATCAATAGAGTATAAAAAATGGTTTTCAAAAACATAAAATAATGAAGAAACAATCACCAGCTCACAAATGATGAGCTGGTGATTAAACAAACAACTAATTAAGCGTTATAACAGATTTTATACAATACTCCTCATTATTTAGAGCTGAAAGCATATTGTTTTCTAATTCGTCACGGAAATATTCAATAAGAGGCACAACATAAACAACATCTGATTCTTCAAATGCTGCGGGGGTGTTTTCACGTACTTCGGCAAACGTGACATAACCATCTTTACCTTGTGCCGTAAACGAGTTAGTAGCAACCGAATAGGTGGCATTGAGATCAATTTCACTCCATTCATTTGTGATTCTATCTTTAACTTCAACATTGGTAATACCTTGTTGCTCGAGTGCCCCTAAAATAACGTCATAACGTAAGTGAGATGAATATGGAAATGATCCTGTAGAAGCTGAAATACCTTGTGAGTAGGTCAAACCTTCATTCAATACTTTAATTATTTGTGCCCCTGTCATATCAATAGTTACAACGGTATTTGAAAAAGGCAAAATAGTATAAGCATCAGCAACTGTAAATACACCACTGGTAAACTCACTCCTTACACCACCAGCATTTTGAATCGATACATCAGCCTTGGGTAAATACGTTAAAAATGCATCAGCAACAACTTGAGCCGCATAACTACCAGAAGGTTGTTGGCCTAAACTAAAATCAGTTGGAATACGAGTAAATGGCATTGTTTTTGAAACAGTTCCTAGCTCAACTTGCTGATATTCCTCTAATGAATCTTTGTATGGCTGAATAATTTCATTTACCGCAACATCTTCTTCAATTTCTCGAATGCTGCTTACATTACTGATAGCTTTTGAAATATCAGCTATTTTTGCTACGGAGGCATCAACCCAACTACCAGACTCATTTTTAACTTGATACGGTTGCCCTACTAATAGCTCAAGATGCCCTCCAATTTCGGTAACTTTACCATCAGCATCAAAACTCACATTTAACTTTCCTAATCCTTTAGCGTACTCCCAAGCTTGTACAATATAGACAGGCTCGTTATTAGGGTTATTAACAACACTCGGGTATTCACCAGTTACGTTAACACCTAATTTAGCTAACTCACCTGTTGAATCTAAAGCATTGTGAGTATCACCTCCGACAATAATATCTATACCCGTGACTTGAGTGGCTAAAACTTGGTCAAAATCATAACCCAAATGGCTTAATAAAATAATTTTATTTACACCTTGCTCAGTTAAATCTGCCACATGCGCTTTAACTGAGGTGATTTCATCAGTAAACTCAACTGCATTAGTGACAAGCGATGACTCACGAGTTTTTTCTACTTTCAGTACACCTAAAATTGCCACTTTTTCATCGTCGATTTCTTTAATGACGTAAGGTTTAATATCTGAATTATAAAGAGGACTATCTGCAGTTGGATGAACATTACCACTTATAATAGGAAAATTAGCCATTTCAATAAGTTCAGCTAGCCTAGCCTCACCTTCATCAAATTCATGATTCCCTAATTGGTAGGCATCTAAGTTAAGATAGTTAAAAACTTTAACATCTACTTCGCCTTTGTATAAGCTAAAATAAAGCGTTCCATTTAGCTCTCCACTATTAATCACTAAGGTATTTGTATCTCTATATTCAGAGATGGCACTCGCTATACGAGAAAAACCACCTAAATTAAGACGTATATCTTCTACCCCTTCAGCACTTTCATCATGATCTATTTTAAGGTCATAAGTTTGTCCTTCTAAATAAGAATGATGGTCATTTGTATGAAGTATTGTTATATCAACAGCTTTGTAACTTTCATCTTGTGATGGGCTTTTATCATTGTTACAGCCGCTAATCAGCATTAAAGAGCTAATAGTACTTAGGGCAAATATTTTATGTATCAAATTCATTTGGTCTCTCAATTAATCTAGGATATTTTTATCCCAAAACGGAATGATTTATGTTACTTGTATAAATTTACACCAAGATATTAGTCACTAATTTTGACAACAAGATGACTACAAATTAAATATTTATGAATGTTAAATGACTATATGTAGTACCTTCAGTGGTTGCTACAACCGAAGGTAAAATACATTACAAATACTGACTATTTTATATTTTTGTTCTGAGACATGGCGATCTGTCACTTATGATTACTTGAAAGCTCAACCTGTAAATATCTGTGATGACACTGCAATTCCTAACAAATAAAACTCACCATTTTGTAACTGAATAATCTTTTTATTGCCGTTGTTGTGCCAGTGCTGGCAATAACCTGCCTACTTTGCTTTTAAAAAAGTATTAAAAGTCAGTTTTAAGCTAGAAGCGCAGATAAAACCTATTGGCATATTCATTGCTATATTCAAATAAAGCATTTATTACACCTTAATTTACATCAGAGAATTTTATGCAAATAAATAGTAGTAACCAAGTGAGTCGTATCTATCAAACAGACAATACTATTGCCACTGACTCAACTAACTATAATCCTACAACTCAAAGTAAAAACACTACAGATACAGTAAATATTAGTAATGCTGGCTTAAATGCGGAAAAAAAATTGCAAGAAATCGCCAATAAATACGACCCGACTAATATGTCATATAACGAATTAACCCGTATGTCGTCAGAGTTACAAATAAACGGGTTAATTACATCTCAAGAGGGATTAGCAATGAGAGCTCCTCCGAGTAGAGACTTCGATCCTGATGAAAAATATGACACGGTCGCCTTGGCACGAAAATCAGTAGAATTTGATCAATCCCTTGGTTCAGCACAAAGCAGCGATGCAAAGCTAAGGGCAAGCGTACTTGATATGCTAGAAACCATACAACACAAAAAGTATCGAGGTTAAAATGGAAATAACAAATACCGTTTCTCAAACGAACTCACAAAGTGTACCGCAAATCAATCAGCAAAAAAGTAACCATACTTTTTCTGACATATTTATCGCTTATCAAGAAAAACAAGCCGTTGTAGAGGCAGATAAATCAAGCGCAGATGCGGTATTTAAAATGAACACAACGCAAGGAGATCAACAAGAAATTAATCTAGATGAATATCTTACACCCAGCTCACAATCAGGCTCAGTGAATATAAATGATATACCATTATTACTTCCTACAGCTCACAATATTGATACGTTATCTAAATACTCAGAAAAAGAATTTAAAGCATTACTAGAACAATATGGCATACCTTCACCCCCAGCGACGATTGAATTTGACACTGAGGGACAATTAGTTTTACCTGCAGATTATGCTTATTCAGCAGAGCTAAAACGTAAGCACCTAACCAACCACCTAATTCCCTAGCTATTAGCATTCGCCTATGATCACTTTAATTATTTAAGGAGATCATCATGCGACGAACACAACAACAATGGCTTACACTTTTTAAAACCCAAACTGAAAGTGATTTATCAATAAAACAGTTTTGCCTTGAACACGGTATATCCACGTCTAACTTTTACAAAAACAAAGCAAAATTCACCTCTGAAACGTCAATAGTCACAACCACTGTTCAATCACCCTTTTCTCAAATTCACTTGGCAGAGCCTGAGCACAGAAGCATTGTCCCCTTACATGATATTAAGCTAAATATCGGTAACATTGAGCTAACACTCGATAGTAAAACAGAGGTGAGCTGGCTCGTCAATTTAGTGAGGCAACTCGCATGAAGATGTTTATTCAGCCCATCGCTGTTTATTTGCATTGTGACCCTGTTGATTTTAGGAAACAAATTGACGGTCTTGCCGCCATTGTTGAGTTGACGATGGAGCAATCGTTAAGCTCAGGCGCTCTATTTGTTTTCTGTTCGAAACAACGCAATAAATTAAAGCTACTTTACTGGGATAAAACGGGGTTTTGTTTGTGGTACAAACGCCTTGAAAAAGATAAATTCAAGTGGCCTAAAAAACATGATTTAGCGACGATTAACATTGATGAAGAACAGTTGCATTGGTTACTGCGAGGCGTGGATATTAGTGCGATAAAACTCCATAAAAACATTGAGTTTGGCTCGGCTTTTTGACGGTTTTTTGTTATAATACAGCCATGAAAAATCATCCTGTCACGCTCAGTAACGAGCAATTAATTCAGCGTATTTTATCGCTAGAAACTCAGTTGTCTGAGCAGAAAAGTGTGCTTGATGATAATGAAAAATTACTCTTAAGAAAAGACGTACAGCTTACTAAGAAATCAGATAAAATCGCCACCTTAGAAGAATACATTCGTTACATGACTCAGCAACGGTTTGGTGCTTCTAGTGAAAAATGGTCTCCCGACCAATTGGGCTTATTCGACGAAGCTGAATTATTAAGTGATGAAGATGACGCACAAGAAAGTACAACGCTTGTTCCTGCTCACCAGCGTAAAAAGAAACGCCTATCAATCCCTGATGATTTGCCAGTTACCGATATTATTCATGACTTACCAGAAGATGAAAAGTTTTGCCCGCATGACAACCAAGCCTTAAAGCACTTTAGTGATGAATGCCATAAGCAGCTCGATTATATCCCTGCTAAGGTAACCGTTTTAAACCACATTCGCCGTAAATACATGTGTCCATGTTGTAATGATTATTTTGTTACCGCTAAAAAACCCGCGCAACCGATTGAAAAGTCTATTGCTAGTCCAGGATTATTATCACAAATCGCTACGCATAAATATTGTGACGGCTTACCGCTTTATCGCCAAAGCAACCTTATTTTTAAACGCCTAGGCGTTGAGCTAGACTCAACCAGTATGGCGAACTGGATGATTAAGTGTGGCCAATTAGTGCAACCCCTGATTAATTTAGGGCTTGATGTATTAAGGGCGCAAGATGTACTTTTCATGGATGAAACGGTGACTCAAGTACTCAAAGAAGAAGGCCGTAGTGCGAGCCAACAAAGTCGCATGTGGATAATGACCAATAATACCGACCAGCGGATGGTCTTGTTTTACTACAGTCCCACCAGAGAAACCAGCGTGGCCGAGCTGATGTTAGGTGACTTTAGCGGGTCGTTAATGACAGATGGTTATGCTGTTTACGACGCGGTTGCTAAAACAAATGGCTTAACGCATTTAGGTTGTTGGGCACATGCGAGGCGTTATTTTAAGGAAGCGAGTGATGCACAACCAAAAGGCACCGCGGGAAAACCTGAGCAAGCGCTGTCTTATATTCAAAAACTCTTTCGTATTGAAGCCAAAATAAAAACAGCAACAACCGATAAAAAACATCTTGTTCGACAACAAGAAAGTGCCCCGATATTAGCGGCGTTAAAACAGTGGCTCGATAAGTCGTTAAAGCATCCCGTAAAATCAGCGAAGTTAACCAAGGCACTCACCTATTTAAGCAATCAGTGGTACAAACTGAGCCGATATACGGAGAATGGCGCGTGGCCGATGGATAATAATCATGCTGAAAATTGCATTAGGCCTTTTGTGGTGGGTAGAAAAAACTGGCTATTCTCTACGAGCGAAGAGGGAGCAAAAGCCAGTGCTAATTTATATAGCTTGGTGGAAAGCGCTAGAGCGAACAGCCTAGAGCCGTCAACTTATTTAAAAACAGTATTCACGTTATTACCCCAAGCAAAAACACTTGAAGATGTAGAGGCATTACTGCCTTGGAATATCAACAAGGCGGTTGGTTAGCAGCTTAC
>NZ_JBHFOM010000015.1:0-89045 GCF_053543955.1 Colwellia sp. E150_009 | reverse complement strand
GGGATTTAAAGTCGATGTGATCAAAGGGACTCATAAGTTGTGATATTAGGTATGAAAAATAAAATCAATTAGATCACAAATTTAATAAAAATGGTATTAATTAAATATAATCAGAAACTAAAGTAAAAGCACCTTCTACTCTTTACGACCAACTACCTTGTATTTGGCAATTTTTTCTACGTATAAAATAGGTCACTTAATTAATGAAACTAATGGTATAAGCTATTTACCAAACTTTTTCGATCAGTCAAACTTGCTACCGTTACCAGCCTACTATGGGAATTTAGAGGTTACCTTCACATTGTGAGACAGCTGTAACAAAATTGATTTTACTACCACATTTATTTGAGGAAAAGCATATACAGCCTCGGTTGGTATAAAAAATGCTATACGCTTAAAGTACTTAAGTACATTTCTTATCTAACGGAGAACATAATAATGAAAAAAAAAATACTAATAGCGTTAATATTAACGTTTACTTGTCAATTTTCTCAAGCTGCCGATAGCATGCCAGGGATGAGAGGTTCACAGCATGTAGGTTTTACTGTACCAGATGTTAAAGAAGCAACCGCTTTTTTTAAAGACATTTTAGGCTGTGAATCTTTTTATAATATAGGACCTTTCGGACCATTCGATGATAACTGGATGACTGAAAACTTAAACGTGCACAAAAAAGCTGTTATTAAAACTGCTCATTTAATGCGCTGTGGAAACGGACCTGCATTAGAAATTTTCGAGTACACGTCACCAGACCAAAGAAAAACACCGCCTCGTAATAGTGACATCGGCGGTCATCACCTCGCTTTTTATGTTGATGATATGGATGAAGCTGTTAAATTTCTTAAAGATAAAGGGATTAAAGTGCTCGGTAAACCTCATACATTCACTGATACAGGTATGGCTGGCTTAACATGGGTTTACTTTTTAACACCTTGGGGTATGCAATTAGAAATTGTTAGCTATCCTTTCGGTCAAGGATATGAGAAAGAAATGGGAAGCAGAATGTGGGATCCTCGTTACTAAGCAAAGTATAAAGATAGCACTACCGTTTATTAGGTAGTGCTGTTAATTAAAAACGTTAAACCTCGTACCATCAATGACTATATTTTTCAATTAATGAAAATAGTTAAAACCGGTGATAAAAATACTTGGAGGGCGTTCTTTCTCATCATCTACAGTTCGTCCGTGTTATCGCATAAAAATGCTCCTTTCATTTATTCTTCAACATAATCGTTGGAAAGATATAGAGAACAAACTATTCTCTATACAAAGTATCACAAGCACTTGATTTAATGAAATAAAAGCTATTTTCACTTACTATAGGCCATTTGTTCAGCTTATTCTATAGTAATAGTATCTCTATACCACCACCAATATTCACCACTGAAATAGAGCTATTAGTAGCCCTAACTATTTGTTTTACAGCACAAGCATTATTATTTTAAAAAGCATAACACTTAGACACTAGTCCCATATTAATCATTAGTGTTATTCACGGCTTTGACTTTTGATTTGTTGTAATGAACTTGAGTAAGAAGGTGCTTAGACGAACATAAGCAATTTATTTGTTTTTAATGCAGGAATTGAAGTGGGTCAATTATTTAAATATGCAGTTTATATATGCAATAGTTTTATTATAACCATATTAATTAAAAAGACTGTACACCTTCAATTAATAACACAGAATGTATTGATATGTACCCTTACTCTTCAAATTTACTGGGTTTTAACACGTTCAAAACCATTAATATAATTGTTTTTAAATTAAGATATGCTGAACTTTCTCTATTAAGTTATGATCTCTTTGCATTTTATAAATCAACTTTTTTAATCACAGTAAGTTGCATGTGCCCTATTAATCTATCAGATCACACTAATTACTACTGACATTAAGTTTTCATTATAAAGCTACAAATATTATATCAAAAGTCCAACAAATCCTACATTCAAATAAATAAGTTCAAATAAATAAAATAAGGATATTTTATGTAATTATGGCTTAATGAACTAACCACCGCTGAGTAATTTATAATTACTCAGCGGTTCCTAGGTATTTTATATACGCAACAAGTGACCATATTTCTTGTTCATCAAAAACTTCTCCCCAAGGAGGCATTGGTGTTGCACCTTGCCCGCCTTTAAAAATAGTGTCATAAATATAGTTAGGCATTAACTCATCGCCTCTTCCTATAAATACTGCAGGCTCATGACCATGGCAATAATCGGCACAGGTAGAATGAAAAATCTCTTTACCTTCAGCAATACGCTCAATGTCAGCTAAATCAGGTATTGTTTTAACTGGCTCTTCACCAGCAGATTGAGGTACACCGCCAGCGAGAGATGAATTGATAACACCAAAAAGTGATATGACTAATAAAAAAGCTGCTTTTTTCATAATAATCTCATGTAATGTAAAAATAAAAGGGTTGAACTATGTTCAACCCAAATCGTTTTATTTACCGCCTACTTGTACAGCGACAAGCTTAGCGTTTGTTCCTGCACCACCGATAGGCATCACTACATAATGTTTTCCATTTACACTATAAGACATCAATGCCCCAAAAACACCACCAGGAAGTTCTATTTCAGAAATCAACTTACCTGTCTTAGCATCATGAGCATACATATAAGGTTCAGCTTCTTCTTCCGATGCTTGAGCAACTAAAGCATTACCCCGAGTAGATAAGCCTAGAACACTATATGTTCCTTCAGGAGCTACAAATAGAACATTCTTTGTTAAAGTAAAATGACTTTGACGAGGCACACCAACCCGATCAAGATTTAAATGCTTAATTTCAGGGTTATCAACAGGGCCTTTACCTGCTGGAATACGCCATAAATGTTCACCTGTATTCATATCTATTGCCGTCATAGTAGAGAATGGTGGCTTGAATAATGGTAAGCCTTTAGGTCCACCTACGCCCCCCCAAGTACCCGTGTATTCATACGCGGCAGATTTTTCTTTCTTCAATTTAATAGCAAAAGGAATTGTAAATGAATTAACATATAAAACATTGCTTTTGGGGTTATGAGCTGCACCAACCCAACTAGCTCCCCCAAGTACGCCAGGTACTTGTAATGTACCTCCTTTCGTTGTTGTAGGTGGTGTAAATAATTCGCCATAGTTATACCGTTTAAGAATTTTTAGCGCTCCTTTCTTCAATTCAGGTGTTAAATCGATAAGATCATCTTTTGTTACCCCCTGCTGAACAAATGGCGCGGGTTTTGTTGGAAACGGTTGCGTTGGAGAAGTTTTCTCACCTGGTACGTTAGATTGAGGTACACTGCGCTCTTCAATTGGCCAGATTGGTTTACCGTTTAAACGATCAAACGCATAGACGAAGCCTTGTTTAGTAACCTGAACCGCTGCTTTAATTTTTTTACCGTTAACGGTTAAATCCATCAAATTAGGTGCAGTGGGCAGGTCGTAGTCCCATAGCGCATGATGTGTTATTTGATAATACCAAGAAATATTACCCGAGTTCACATCCAAAGCTACGAGCGAATCACCAAACAGGCCATCACCTTTACGCTCACCACCATAAAAGTCATTAGTTGGTGTTGAAAACGGAAGATAAACTAGGCCACTATCCTCATCACAACTAGGACGTGCCCACATATTCATGCCGCCAGTTTTCTTCCAAGCATCATCTTCCCAAGACTCATTTCCCTGTTCACCTTGTTGAGGAGGATTATGAAAAACCCATGATCGCTTGCCTGTTTTTATATCAAAAGCTTGTATATCACCTGGGGGATGTTCTTTCATTGGCGGTCGACCTACAGCAAAAGAATCTAAAACAGCTAAGCTTGGAATGATTTGATTACCACAAACAATAGGTGGTGATGTAATAGTTACATTTGCACGATCTACAGGTCTCAATAATCCCTTAGTAATATCAACTCTGCCATTATTACCCCATGTAGTTATAGGTTTACCTGTTTTTGCATTTAATGCCATTAAGTATCCATCAGCAGTACCAACAATAATACGTTTGTCATTGCCTTCAGACCAATAAGTCAATCCTCGGCTGATAAAACCTAAATTCGGTGGTGAACCAAAGGTGTAAGCTTTTGGATCAAAAGTCCATAAGGTTTTACCTGTCACCCCGTCAATAGCTGATACAAAGCTCATAGGTGAACTTGAATATAAAATGCCATCAATTGCTAAAGGCGTACTTTGATTCATCCATGTTCTCAAATCTGGATTATCTTTCCATAGCTGATTGTCTGGCATAGACCACTCCCAAGCTACAGACATATTCTTAACGCTTTTGGTTGTCACTAATGGAGCTTCTGAATATTTAGAGCCAGATTTATCTCCATTGTATTCTGTCCAATTAGATTGTTTTGCGGCGTTAGCTACACCGCCTGATGCCGCGATACTTATAGCAATTGGTAGAACCAATAATCTAAGCCCCTTGCAAGCATGTTTCGCTGATTTTATTCTTAGCGTCATTATTTTTCCCCATATTTATCATATAATAATTGTCTATTTTGTTATTAGCCGCCATTACGTGGCTGTATGTTAATTAGACGTGTAAATTAAAGGATTACATAAATTTTTATCTAGTTTTAAATCTAGAAAAAATATAAATCCAATTTAATTTGAACTGGAAAAAGCAAAAGCCGTACCAATAAAAAATTACACTTTAATTACAACAGATTACATGAAAATATATTAAAAAAAACCTTCTTGAAAAATCAAATTTTGTAAGGTGATACAGGTGCTTCAACCATAAGGAATTTAAAATATTTGAGAATATAACCTTAAACTCACAAGTAAAAATAAACATTACTTCTATTTTTCGTAAATGCGTACCTTCATATATCAGCAATAAAAGCCAAAACCACAAAGACAAAATCAAAATATAATAACTGTATTCATAGAATAAAGTTCTTCTTTCTATTTTTCATATCATTCAGTTGAAACACCTGTCTCACTAGCTGTTACCAACCAAATAAAACTCAATAAAACAACACAAAAATACATATAACACCATGAAATATAATAAAATATTTTAATTGGCATAGTAGTTGCTTTGATACATTTATCTTTAAACAGAGAGCGCAACTATGAAAAATAAAAATAACTTTATCTCACGTCGAAATTTCTTAAATAAAATTGGCAGTGGTGTTGCAGGAACCGTCATAGCTTCAACATTAGTTGGCTGTTCCACATCGTCCGATAATACAGTTAAAACTATCACTATGCCTGAATCAGATTATGTCAGTCATACAATGCTAGTTATGGCTAAAGACATTTATCCACACGACATTGTAGAAAATAAATATTATCAGAAGATTGTCGATGATCTCGCAAATCAAGAAAAAAAATTAATTGGTGAAGGGATTGTAATGCTAGACCAATTAAGCGTTGAAAAACTCGGACAACCATTTGCCAAAGTGGGTTATGAACCTGACCGAATTCGAATTTTACGCTCAATTGAAGACAGCCCATTTTTTATAAAAGTTAGAACAGCATTAATGTTTGGGCTTTATGACAACAAAGAGCTCTTCCATTTATTTGGCTATCAAGGCTCGTCTTGGGAAAAAGGAGGCTACATAAACCGAGGATTAAACGAACTTGACTGGCTTAACGACTAATTTAATAAAAATTAACCATTTATAAAAAAAATATTAAATAAATTTGGGGAAGAAATGATGACAAATGTAGCAAAATTCGATTTAGACGATAATGATGTTGTAGTTATTATTGGTTCGGGTGCTGGTGGCGGTACTGTTGCCAATGAACTCGCACAAAAGGGTGTTAAATCAGTAGTATTGGAAGCAGGCAAACGATTTACACTTGAAGATATAAAAAATAGTGAGTGGGAAATGTTTATGAAGCTATCGTGGCTTGATAAGCGTATTTCAGCTGGAGGTTGGCACCATGCTAAAAACCATACTAACTTACCTGCCTGGATTTGCAAAGGCGTTGGCGGCTCATCAATTCACTGGGCTGGCGTATCACTACGTTTTAAACCACACGAATTTAAAATGAAATCTACCAACGGAGCCATAGAAGGCGCCAATGTTGCTGACTGGCCAATTACTTATGAAGAACTTGAACCCTATTACGACAAAGCAGAAGACAAAATGGGCGTTACAGGTACAAAAGCAACTGGAACACCAGATTTACCTGAAAGCAGCCACACAAAATTACACAGAATAGCGGCAGAGCGAACAGGAATGACCTTTTCCAATGCTCCCATGGCAATAAACTCTGTAGCCAGAGACGGTCGCCCAGCCTGCCAACAAATTGGATTTTGTATGCAAGGGTGTCGAATAGGTGCTAAGTGGTCAACAATGTATACCGAAATTCCAAAAGCTGAATCAACTGGTTTATGTGAAATTAGACCCAACTCTATGGTGTTAAAAATAGAACATGACGATAGTGGTAAAGCCATTGGTGTGCATTACGTTGATGAAAATGGTAATAAAAAACTACAAAAAGCACGAATTGTTTGTGTTGCAGGTAATTCTATAGAATCCCCTCGCCTTTTACTTAACTCAGCTTCTGAAAAGTTTCCAAATGGTTTAGCCAACTCCTCTGGACAAGTTGGTCGGAACTACATGGGACACACAACTGGTGGCGTTTACGGTGTATTCCCCAAACCTGTCAATATGCATCGCGGTACTTCAGTACCCAGCTTAATAACAAGTGAACGCGATAATAACCCTGAACGCGGTTTTGTAGCAGGCTATTCATTAGAAGTTTTAACCCTAGGCTTAGGTTTCTTATCGGCATTTTTGAAACCTGGCACTAGTGGTTGGGGGAGAGAAATATCTGAGGCATTAGAAAACTACAAGAATATGGCAGGCGTTTGGATTTGTGGTGAGGATTTGCCTGTTGAAAGTAATCGTATTACTTTACATCCAACAGAAAAAGATCAGCATGGACTACCTGTTCCCGTCATAACAAAAACAGATCATAACAATGACATTGTCATGAGAAATCATGCCTATGCCCAAACAGCCAAGCTATATAAATCAGTTGGTGCAATTAAGTTACATAATCTACCTGCATACCCAAATAGTCACAATATGGGTACAAACCGCATGAGCGAAAAACCAAGCGATGGGGTGGTAAACAAATGGGGGCAATCGCACGATGTGCCTAATCTATTTATTTCAGACGGCAGTCAGTTTGTCACTAGTGCTTCTGTTAACCCAACACTTACTATCGTCGCATTGGCAATTCGACAAGCTGAATACATTGAAAAATTGATGAAAACCGACGTTCTGTAGTTAAAAGTTTAGTGGTGCTTTTGAATTTACTTCCCATGCCTTTAATTTTAAAGGACAAAATCATCACATTTTTATTTTAGGAGAAAAATATGTTACCCACAAATTCACAGCGTATCTGGATGTACCGAAATATGCTAATTAGTCGTTACATGGAAGAACGGATAGAAGCGATTTATATGGAAGGAAAAAAGCCAGTTTTTAATATGGCTAATGGACCTATTCCTGGAGAAATGCATTTGTCTAATGGTCAAGAGCCATGTGCCGTTGGAGTATGCGCCCATCTAAATGCTGAAGATATCATAACAGCAACCCACAGGCCTCATCATATAGCGGTTGCCAAAGGGGTTAACCTTGACAAGATGATGGCTGAAATATTTGGCAAAAAAACAGGGCTAAGTGGTGGCCGTGGTGGTCATATGCACTTGTTTGATAGTGATGTTAATTTCTCTTGCTCAGGTATTATTGCTCAAGGAATGGGGCCTGCAGTAGGCGCAGCTCTGTCAAGAAAAATGCAAAATAAATCAGGTATAGCCATTTCTTATATTGGTGAGGGGGCAGCAAATCAAGGTGCTTTTCATGAATCCCTGAATTTAGCTTCCGTATGGAATTTGCCCGTAATATTTATAATAGAAGATAATGATTGGGGTATATCAGTCGCTAAATCAGCCTCTACTTCAGTGACTAAAAATAGTGACCGTGCTGCGGCATACAACATGCCAGGTATTCATATTGAGCACAATTGTCCAGACAAAATATTCAGTGCCACAAAAGAGGCAATTGATCGTGCACGAAATGGGGGAGGACCAACGCTAATTGAGATACAAACTTCACGTTTGGCTGGTCACTTCATGGGAGATGCTGAAGCATATCGTCCTGAAGGTGAAAAAGAGCAGCTAATTCAAGAAGATCCCTTGCCTACTTATCGTCAGAAATTACTTAGCGAAAACATCATTACGTACGACGAAGACTTATCTTTGGTTCAAGAAACACAGCAATTAATAGAAAAAGCAATTACTTTTGCTCGTGAGAGTGAATACCCAGAACCAGAAGAAGCCATGTTGCATGTTTTCGCTTAACCATAATTACACAAAGGAGACTTAATAATGTCTGCAACGAAAAAACTAACTATAGCGCGTGCAATGGCTGAGTCATTAGCTCAAGAAATGCGCGCAGATCCTAACGTATTTGTAATGGGAGAGGATATTGCACAACTGGGCGGCGTTTTTGGAAATACTCGTGGTTTACTGAAAGAATTTGGTGAAGAACGTGTGAGAGATACTCCAATTTCAGAAACTGCATTTATAGGTGCTGGCGTCGGTGCTGCTATGGATGGAATGCGTCCAGTTGTTGAATTAATGTTTGTTGATTTTTTTGGTGTTTGTTTTGATGCTATCTATAACTCTATGGCAAAAAACATTTACTTTTCAGGTGGCCATTCAACAGTACCAATGGTGATAATGGCATCAACTGGTGGTGGTTACAGTGATGCGGGTCAGCATTCTCAATGTCTATACGGAACGTTTGCACATTTACCAGGAATGAAAGTTGTTGCGCCAAGTAACGCTTATGATGCAAAAGGTTTAATGACTGCTGCTATTCGCGACAATAGTCCTGTTATTTATCTATTTCATAAAGGTTTACAAGGTATGGGCTGGTTAGGAACAGAACCCGCTGCTATCAGCCAAGTACCTGAAGAAAATTATGAACTGGAAATTGGCAAAGCAAAAACAGTAGTTGAAGGTCAAGATATAACAATCGTGAGCATTGGAATCGGCGTACATCATGCTTTAAAAGCAGCGCAAGAACTTGAAAAAGACAACATCAATGTGGAGGTTATTGACCTGCGTTCATTGGTTCCGTTAGATCGCGATCATATCATATCATCTGTTAAAAAGACTGGTCGATTATTGGTTGTTGATGAAGATTATCATAGCTTTGGTGTTAGTGGAGAGATCATCGCCTCGGTAACTGAACATGATCATCATATGCTAAAAACACCACCATGTAGGATCACTTTCCCAGATATTCCAATTCCATTTAGTAGACCAATGGAAGAATGGGCATTACCGTCCACCGAAAATATAATTAATACCTGTTCAAAAATGATGGAGAGCAAATAAATGACTAAAGCAATTACAATACCAATGGACTTATGGGAAGAAGATGAAGAAGCCGTTTTAACAGCTTGGCTAGTAGATAACAACAGTGAAGTATCAACAGGTCAACTATTAGCTGAAGTCATGGTCGAAAAAATTTCATATGAAATTCACTCAACCTATGACGGAACTATATCTATTACCTGCCAAGAAGATGATGTGGTAAATAAAGGAAGCATAATAGCAGAGGTATCTTAAATGGAACAAGCTATCACCGATTCAACCTATACAGTGCCTTTGCGTGGTGTTCGAGGCGCAATCGCAAAAAAAATGCAACAAAGTTTGCAAACTAGTGCGCAACTTACGTTACATGCAGAAGCTAATATTTCACCTTTATTGCATTTAAAACGACAACTATCTGAGCAAGGAGAAAATATATCAATACAAGACTTGTTGCATTTTGTAGTGATTACGGCACTGAAAAAGCATATGGATTTAAATGCTAGGGTTGAAGATAATAAAATTATCTATCATAGAGACATCAACTTATCTTTTGCATTAAGTTTAGATGATAATATTTTAGTAACGCCTACTATTTTTTCAGCTCAAAATTTTACAGCCAAGGAACTGCAAAAAGCGCGGCAAATTTCAACTAAAAAGGCTCAAAACAATGAACTTAAACCTAATGATTATATGGGGGGTACAATAACCATTACAAATTTAGGCTTAACAAGAGTTAAACATTTTACACCAATTTTAAATACTCCTCAAATTGCTATTATCGGGTTAGGCACAACCAACGAACACGTGAAACCTAACGCCAAAGGTGAATTTGAAGCGGTTAAAATAATGGGGATTTCTTTAACGATTGATCATCGGGCCATAGATGGTTCTCCTGCTGCTAATTTTTTATCTGATATCTGTGCTCATATAGAGGAGATCATCCTTGACTGATTCGATGGTGTTAATGTCGATGTCTGCAACTCAAGCGTTAGCATGGGAAGAACAAGCTTTACGTGAAGTGCTTATCGATCAAACGCCTCGTTTTTTAATTTGGGAGCCTATAGAAAAAGTGATGGTGCTTCCTGCATCTGGTAAATGGCGAACTACACCACAATTAACTGACCATATGGAAAAACTTGGTTGGAAAATTGAGCAGCGAAAAACGGGGGGATCTCCCGTTCCTCAAGCACCAGGTGTAATTAATTTAAGCATGGTCTATCCATGGCCTGACAAATTAGAACTATCAACATCAAATAGCTATCAGTTACTGATAGCTATTTTAGAGTTATGGCTATCTAATTATGGGGTCAAAGCAGAAACAGGTGAGATTACTGGCGCATATTGTAATGGCGTCTATAATTTATCTATCAATGATAGAAAGTTTATTGGTACAGCACAAAGAATTAGCCGAACGAGTAGCGTAAACAATAAAAAGCAAGTGGGTGTGCTAGCCCATGCCTTTATTCTAATTAATCCAAATATTGACTCTTTAGTAGATGCTGTAAATGAATGTTATCAGCAATCAGGACATTCTGAGGTTTTTACCCGAGAGGCAATGACATCGCTAACTGAGCATAACGATGAAATTAACATGAATAATAGTAAACTAGCAGCTGACCTTTATTTGTCGATACAAAGTATGATTGATAAGTATTTGACTAAGATATAACCTACTAAAACGTACGTAGTAAGGATTAATACAATAATAAAAGAAAGGATGCATAATAATAAAAAGCAAGGATGCATAATATATTTGGGGAAAAAAATGAGAACTTCCGTCGTCGATGAACATTTATCTAATGTTTATAGAGCAATTGATGATAATGAGTTAAATTCAGAAACAGACTTAATTACAAATTCATGGAAACGTTGTATTCAAACCTTTAAGCTTGATCCATTGGGGCGACAAGGTTCACGTGTACTTACTCATTCAGAATTGCAAAACCACACTTCACCTTTACAAGAATTCATCACTACAGCCAGAGAAGGAATGGAAACGCTATATTCACAAGTAGAAGCCTTAGGTTATGTTGTTTTACTTTGTGATAAAAATGGAGTTACCGTTGATTATATTGGTAATAACCGTCTAACCAAAGACATGAGAAACGCTGGTCTATATTTAGGATCTGACTGGAACGAACGCCATGCAGGAACCTGCGCGGTTGGTACAATTATCAACGAACTTGTGCCATTAACGATACACCAACAAGATCATTTTGACATAGTTAACACATCATTAACGTGCTCCGCATCACCTATTTTAGATCATAATGGTGAGCTATTGGCTATTCTTGATGTCTCAGCACTTTACTCACCAAAAGAAAAAGCGAGCCAACATTTATTGCTTAAATTAGTACAGATGCATGCTGGACTTATTGAAGCCGCTAATTTTTTAAATCACTATAGTAACGCATCAATTTTAAAATTTGATACCAGCGTTAGTTCACTAAATACATATTGTCCGAATTTAATTGCATTAGATAGTTATAATGTGGTAATTGGTGCAAACCAAAATGCACGTAAAATTATGGCTAGAGAACTAGGCATTAATGACATAACATCACAGTTACTGACTGGATTTGACATTACTTCGTTGTTTCAACTGGGTGCAGATCCTGCTAAGTCATCTCCTGAACATTTTGTTATCAAGTCAAAAAACACAAGTATTCCATTTTTCTGTTGTATTCAGCCACCACGTACCAAAATCAAAAGTATGGTACTAAACCAAATTAGAGCATATAAGCTAGACAAAATGAAACCTATCGCTGCAGAGATCGATAAGCTTTCTGGCTCAGATCCTATGATGCACAGCGTAAAACTTCTTATCAGTAAATTTGCACCAACTGATATCAATATTTTAGTTCAAGGTGAAACTGGCACAGGCAAAGAAGTATTAGCTAATGCTATACACCTAAGTAGTAACCGTCGTAAAGGACCATTTGTAGCAGTTAATTGTGCCGCGCTACCTGACACATTAATTGAAAGTGAATTGTTTGGTTATAAAGCAGGAAGCTTCACTGGTGCTAGCTGTAAAGGTAAATCTGGGCTGATTCTAGCCGCAGACAAAGGCACATTATTTTTAGATGAAATAGGTGATATGCCTGTAAGTCTACAAACTAGGTTATTAAGAGTGCTAGCTGAAAAAATGGTTACTCCCATCGGCTCCGATCATCCCATTCCTGTAGACTTCCGACTTATTAGTGCCACTCATCAAGATATAACTCCAAAGATTGAATCAGAGCAATCTAATTTCAGAGCTGATTTATATCATCGCCTAAATGGTGCAACAGTTAACCTGCCCCCATTGCGAGATCGTCAAGATCTCCCTTATTTAGTCTCACGTATTGTTTCAGACAAAGCAGACATTGGCTTTTCCAAAGAAGCTATGCAAGTACTCAGTGAATATTCTTGGCCTGGCAATATTCGGGAGCTTAAAAACGTTATTAACTATGCCTGTACTTTATGCGACGATAAAATAGTCACTATTGAGCATTTACCTGAATACGTATTCGACTGCCCCCCTTTTATTTTTAATGAAAATGAGGGAAGCCACTCACAGCATGCCGAAATTATATCGGTACAAGGACAGAAAATACTACAGACCTTACGGAACAGTAATTGGAATGCAACAGAAGCAGCTAAAAAACTAGAAACAAGCAGAGCAACACTCTATCGGAAAATGAAAAAGTACAATATTGTTTCCCCCAATAATACAGATAGTTCTCTTTAGTCAGGCTAACTCCACTTTCATTCAAGTGAACGGGGCATTTAACGTTGTTAGGTAAACACAAAAAACCGATGCCATCCCAAAGCATCGGTTTTTTATGTAAACCATATAATTCACATCTACATAAATATTAATTAGAAAGCGAAATTTACACCTACATTAACTAATGTAGTTTTTTCACCAACGGGAGCTGGAGCTGCAACAATAGATGTTGCATACTGTGAGATAGTGCTCATCTCATCTGCATCTACATACGCTATAGCAGTATATAACGTTGTTGAATCCCCCAAAGTGAACTCATTACTAACGACAAATGATTTAGTGGTTGCATCATCAGCCGCCGCATTATCTTCGTTGATGTAGTAAGCAACAGTCATGGTATTTTTTTCACTCCACTTATAATCTACACCAAGCCCAAGTGCATCAACGTCAAGAATTTCATTTCCAAGTGAATCATGGTTTTCTGTATTCAAAAAATTAACTTTCAAGTCAATAGCGCCAATTTTATATGCAGCACCAATACCAAAGCTTTCCACTACATCTTCACCCGTATCTTGATCACTCATAATTTGGTATGAACCAGAAAGTGTTACAGGACCAGTTCCGTATGATGCACCAACAGCAATTACGTCGCCATTTTTACTAGAACCTTCTTGACCGCCAAACGAGTACAGTATGCCAAAATCAATACCACTAATGTTATTACGGTATTGAATAGCATTCTTAAAAAATATACCAACGTCATTATTTGTATTACGGCCTGCTTCACTATCACTAGGGTTTACAGTTGAAAATAATTGGCTATAAGCCCAAGAGTATAAATTAGAAAATTGTTCTTTGAAAACACGAGGCTCTGTACCAAGGTGAGCAAGTAAAGCAGGACCATATTGGCGACCTGCAATCACGGTTCCCCAGTCACCAGTAAGACCAATATTTGCTTGGCGTCGGAAAAGCAAGGTGCCTGAACTATCATCAGCTTCCCCTGCAGCATCACCTGAACCATGAAGCATACCTGAATCCACATCGAAGTGTGCTTCTAGATTAAAAAAGGCACTTGTAGAGCCATCTAGTTGGCGATTTCCTTTAAAGCCAAAAACACTCTGACGCAAGCCACTCGTTTCCATAGTAAGGTTTTCTTCACCTTCAATTGAAGGGTTAGACTGGTAAAGTAAACCAACATCTAAAATACCGAACATCGATATTTTTGTTGTTTCTGTTTCTGCTATAACTACGTCAGCAGCTGCTGTTCCTGCAAAGCTAGATAGTAAAGCTGTAGCACCTAATGTTTTTAAAATTTTATTGTTCATATTATTTCCCCAAATGAATTTATATTTATTGTAATTTCAGGTCTATGTATCCTTATTTAGAGTTCCGTCATCTAATTGATTACCATCCAAGTTGTTGGCAAGTATTTGTTTACATATTGGTACATCGGTCTGAAATATTGCAGCATGTATCATGCAAAATGTAATTGAGCAGGTATCATGCCAAATAAATAAATCATAGATTACACAAAGCATGAAGCGCATAGAAAAAACAAAACATTAACTTACAATACAATAAGTTAATATTTTTTATTTAATTTAAAAACTAAATTTTTGGAGGAAAAAGTTGGTGTATTTTGCATGAATTTTCTTTGTTTTAAATTTTTTTATTCTTTTGATACATATGTTTCAAAAATAGTAATTTTGTCCTTACTCATTAAAAAATTATCAACTAGAATTCAACTGTAATCTAAGGTGTCGTCAATCTGACATTGATGAAAGAGAGTAAAAATATAATCAAGTTGGCATATATTATGAAGTTAACCTTACTCTATCCGTTATAATTTTATTTTTACCTTCCTTAGCAACAGCAGCAATCTAGCAACAGCAACAATCAAAATTTCCAAATAATAATTTAAAATCCCAGTTTAAACATGGCATCTAATGCATTGAGACAACTGTGTCGATTATTAAATTGATCAAAGAAAAACTAAAATCATAGTTTATAAATTGAAAAAGTTAAATCCCAATATAAAAAATATTTCAATACAAATCAATAAGTTAAAAGATTAAACCTAAATAAACACAAACTGGCGCAATATATGCTATTGCATAGGCTATAAACAGAAAGTATCAAAAAATATTCATGTGAGGGAACAAAACTAAAAATCAGATATTTCCGCTAAAATACTTTCTATTTTAGAACAATGTTTTGTTATTAGTGCTTACTTACACTGCTCACAAAGTTGTTCTGAAGTAAATTATGGAACGCTAGCTATATTGGTTCATTCATACCATTAAATTATGGTGATAATTATCCATTTTTTAGTGATTCTGTTTGTATTAATTAAGATCTTAAGTTACTGAATTTTAAAAAGAGTTCGTGCTAGATTTATCCAGGTTATCTAAAATCAAAAATAAAAAAGGAAACCACTATGTTACAACAATTTTCCGTTTCAGCTCTTACTATGGTCAGTTTTTCAATAATAAGTTGCTCTTTGTTTGCAGCAACTAAAAAAACTGATATTTATAAAACAAATGACGCTGATAATCTAACAGAAATTATTGTTGTAACTGGTAGTCGTCAGCATTCAAACCTACTTACTTTAGCAAGCAATATTGACCGTATATCAAGTGAAGATATTGTTTCAGTTAGCTCTGTACATCCAAGTGATATTTTAAATAGAGCAACAGGCGTTCACATCCAAACGAATAATGGTATGGAGTCTTTACCCTCTCTACGATCTCCTGTTTTAACTGGCCCTGGTGCTGCGGGCGCTTTTTTATTCTTAGAAGATGGCATTCCTACCCGATCAGCTGGCTTTGCAAATAATAATGGTTTATCAGAATTAAATATTGCACAAGCACAAGAAGTTGAAATTGTTAGAGGTCCTGCAAGTGCGGTTTATGGTTCAAATGCTGTTCATGGCGTGATCAACGTATTAACCAAGGAGCCACATAATGGTGGAGAAGCCGCATTACTTACAGGTCCAAACAATAAGTATCAATTTCAAGGCACAATGGGAAATGAATCACAAAATCAAGGTGTAAACGCTACAATTCAAGTCGTAAATGATGATGGCTATCGTGATAATAGTGACTTTACATCTTTGAAGCTTGGATTACGTTACGACTATTTAAATGGAAATAATCAATTAAAAACGACGATTTCAGGTTTTGTACTTGATCAAAAAACAGCTGGATTTATTTCTTCTGGAGATAATGGTTCACATTGCTACAACTCAACATATTCAGATAAAAACCTTTATAAAGATCGTAATACCATGGAAAAAAATTGCGATAATGATGCTTATCGCAAATGGTCATCAGTACGTATAGCAACGCATTGGCAACACAAGTTAGATGATGTAAAAAGCTTTACTATTACACCATATTTTAGAATTAATGAAATGGAATTTAGCCAACATTATCTACCGTCAAAAGCCATTGAAGAAAATAGCCACTATAGTTTTGGTATGATTAATAGTTATCGGTGGAACTTAGAAAAGAATATTGCATTAATAATGGGCGTAGACCTTGAATGGACAGAAGGAGCGTTAACACAAACCCAACAAAAACCAGATAGTTATAGCTGGGGAAAAGCACGCCAACAAGGCCTTCATTTTGACTACAAAGTTGATGCTTTAACGATTGCCCCCTACCTTCAAGCCGATTGGCAATTAACTCATCAGCTAAAATTCACAGCAAGTGTTCGTTTTGATAAAACAAAATACAAATACAATAATTTACTTGCTGATGGTACAACAAAGTCAGACGGAAGTTCATGTGTAGATAACAAAGGTGAGTTGATTGACTGTTTATTTAAACGCCCTAGTGATAGTAATGATAGTTTTAATGATTCCAGTACTAAAATAGCCTTTAATTATAGTATTCATAACAACATGGCAATTTTCGGTGGTTGGTCTCAAGGGTTTAGAGCACCACAAACTACCGATATGTATAGACTACAAAAGCAACAAGAAATAGGAGAAATTAAATCAGAGCTACTCGACAGTATCGAACTTGGTTTTCGAGGAGTGACTAACAAACTAACTTATGAAGCTGTTCTCTATTCTATGGATAAAGAAAATTTCTTTTTTCGAGATGCAGATGGTTTAAATGTAACTAATGGTGAAACTTCACATCATGGTCTTGAATTGATGATGGATTATGCTTTAACTGAACAATTCACCCTTGGCATTAACTATAGTTATGGTCACCATGAATATGAATTTGACCAAACAAGCAGTGGTGTTATTAAAGGCAATAAAGTAGATACGTCACCAAAACATCTAGCTAATGTGCGTGTTGCCTGGCAACCAACTGATAACACTAAGTTTGAACTAGAGTGGTTACATATCAGTGCGTATTATTTAGACCCTGCCAATGAACATAATTATGCTGGCCACGACTTATTACAATTAAGAGCTTCGGTACAATTAACTAATCATCTGCGTTTATTTTCACGAATTGAAAACCTTACAGATGAAAAATATGCCAGCCGCGCGGATTTTGCTTTTGACACGTACCGTTTCTTTGGTGGTCAACCTCGCGCTGTGCACTTGGGAATTTCTTGGGATTTTTAGCTTGTTTATGTTTCAAGTGTATAACATATTTATTTGTGTTGCTTTTATTACCAATAAATTACTCACCTCAGTAACATTACTTAAGCTTTACCATGAAGAGAAAAAGAATGCTAAATAATGACGTAACTATAAAAAAAACCTCCACAGAAACGACGATAAGATCAACTAAAGTTACCCCTGGTACAAAACTGCGTGATGCTGAAAAATTAGCTCACATACCTATAAAAGTTGTCACTTCAATTCCTGAAAACATGCTACGTAAACCTGCATGGTTGCGTGTAAAGCTACCTCGTAGTAGTGAGCGTGTCGATAAAATCAAAGCTAACTTGCGTAAACATAACTTACATTCGGTTTGTGAAGAAGCATCGTGCCCCAACCTGTCTGAATGTTTTAATCACGGCACAGCTACCTTTATGATATTAGGTGATATTTGTACACGTCGTTGTCCATTTTGTGACGTAGGCCATGGGCGCCCTTTAGCCGTAAACGAAGATGAGCCAACACAACTAGCGCGAAGCTTAAAAGATATGGCACTAAAATATGTTGTCATTACTTCTGTAGATCGTGATGATTTACGTGATGGCGGCGCACAACAGTTTGCTAATTGCGTAAAAGAAATCAATGAACAAGCGCCTAATACAAAAATTGAAATTTTAGTGCCTGACTTTCGTGGCCGCATGGATAAAGCATTAGAGATACTCAATCAGCACCCTCCTCACGTATTTAACCATAATTTAGAAACCGCACCTCGTTTATACACAAAAGCACGACCTGGGGCTAACTACCAATGGTCTTTAGACTTATTAAAAAAATTTGGTGAAGCCAATCCAAACGTTACCACTAAATCGGGATTAATGGTTGGGTTAGGTGAAACCAATGAAGAAATATTGCAAGTAATGCGCGATTTACGCAGTCATGGCGTTACTATGCTAACAATAGGCCAATACTTACAGCCGAGTAAAGATCATCTTCCAGTAGAACGTTATGTGCACCCCGATGAATTTAACATGTTCCAAGAAGAAGCTGTAAAAATAGGCTTTGAGCACGCAGCCTGTGGGCCACTTGTACGTTCTTCATACCATGCCGACAAGCAAGCCGCTGGGGAAGAAGTAAAATAAGGAAATACAGGTACCAGAATACCCCCATTGATTAATATGTTCAATTACTGGGGACATTTCACTTCAAAACCTGCCTATTAACTACCCTCTATTTTTGTCATTCGGTATTTTCTTTGCCCACTCCTGATATTTATTATAATCCAATCTATAAAATGCCAAATCAAAATATACTATACCAGACCGCTCAGGAATTAGACCAACAGTTTCCCTTGATAATCGCACTACTAAGCTTTAGCCTTATTTAGGGAATAAATCTCTTTTAAGTAACGCTCTTACTTGTTAGGTTAAATTCACTTCACCTAGTATTTATACTACTAGGTGTATATGACAAACATAAAAATCAATGAATCTATTGTTATAAAATACAGAAATCAATTAGGTTATTGAGCAATATTAATACGATAAGCTCGTAAAATAATGACAGGGGTCGTTAAAATTTGTCCTTGCAAAAATTTAATATGAGTTTCACCTTTTCGCTCTTTGTTAGAAATTTTTTGTACTACATCCATGCCTTTAATAACTTTTGCAAATGCTGGAAAACCACGACTATCAGGTTTTTGTCTACCATTTTGATCAAAAGAAGGAATGTCATCCAAACAGATAAAAATATCAGGAATTGCATGACCCGTATCTAATATATCGCGTGCCATTGAAACCGTAGCTACTTGATGTTTTAGTTTAGAATAGGATGTTGTTTCAAAGTCATCTAAAATAGGTAAACCAGAATTTTTCACTGACGTTAAGTCACCTTTTAAAATGAACTTGTCCACTAGACCTCCTTCTATAAATTGAGGGGGTTCCCCTGCGACTGACCCTGAACGATAAAAACTGGTTCCATTAAACTTTCCTTGCTCAATTAATGATAGAAAATACTTTGCACTTTTAGGAGCTTGTTTGTTGTTAACCTCAATAACGATATTACCCATCGTGGTTTCAAATATAACCACAGGTTTTTGATGCTTGTCAGTTGCCAATGCGGAAAAGGCTAATAACCAAGTAAAAAATAATGGCGCACTTAAAAAAAATTTCATACCTAATCCCTTATTTATTTTTAAACTTTTCAGATTCATATAACTTCTGCTTTCTTACCATTTCTTTTACATCTTCAAGCAATTGATGAGCATCGTACACAATGCCATCTTTAATAGTAAATTCTATTCCTTTTGTTCTATCCATTTTATTGGTTGTAAAGTTGTAGAATGCATGTCCTGTTCCGTAGAGTACTTTAAAGTTATCTAAGGGGTTTTCATTCACAATGACCAAATCTGCTTTTTTTCCTAATTCAATGCTACCAATCTCTTTTTCTAATCCCATTAGTTTTGCACCATTTATTGTTGCAGATTGCAATACCTCCAGTGGATGAAAGCCTGCTTCTTGGAGTAACTCTAATTCTCTAACATAGTTAAAGCCATATAACCCATAAATAAAACCAGCATCAGACCCAACAGCAACGCTACCACCTGCATTTTTGTAGTCATTAACAAATGTCATCCATGTTTTATAATTTGCTTTCCATGCTATTTCATCAGATGTTTTCCAATCAAAGAAAAATGAGCCGTGAATTTTAGGGTTTGGTGCAAACGCTCGATTAATGTACGGCATAGTATATTCTTTATGCCACTCAGCATTTTGTGCTCTACCTAAATCACGCGCTGCTTCATAAATAGTAAAAGTAGGATTTAACGTAATATCTAAATTAATCAGCTCAGAAATGGTGTTTTTCCATATGGTTGAATCAGGTGTCGCTGTTTGTTGCCATAAACGTCCTGCTTGGCTAAATCTATCTTGTTCATTATTATAGTTATAGTCATGAGGATAATTTTGAATACGCTTATTTTCAAACATAGCTTCAGGTAAACCATACCAATG
Organism: Colwellia sp. E150_009; assembly: GCF_053543955.1. NCBI lineage: Bacteria > Pseudomonadati > Pseudomonadota > Gammaproteobacteria > Alteromonadales > Colwelliaceae > Colwellia > Colwellia sp. E150_009. Next base: position 68,414 of record NZ_JBHFOM010000015.1, on the reverse strand, counting down.
TTCTATGCTTTTTACTCCCATTCTTGCTGCATCTAATGCATCTGTTCGAGTGACGGAAACCTGTGAAAGATGAAAAGCTGATCCCATATTTAATTGATTGGTTTCATCAAGTGCAGCCTTAATAATATCAGGTGCCGCCCCGATAAATTTCACACCATCGGCACCACGTTTATTAACAGATTTAACCCATTTTCTAGCAGCTTCGGTCGATACCATTTTCTCTGGAAACAAGGCATATGCTTTAATTCGTGGAGCTGAAATTTCGCCTTGTTCACTGCGTTTCTTATGTGAAAGAGTGTAATCAAGTCCCATAAATGAGCCAACATCTCGCACTGTGGTAATACCATGAGCAAGAAGTAATTTAAAAACATAATTTGGGTCAGTCAAAGCACCACCAAAAGCATGACTTGGGGTTCCCAGATGAGAGTGAACATCTATCAGCCCAGGGAGAACATATTTACCTTTTGCATCTATAACACGTGTATCTTTTCCGTAAGCTTTACCCTTTAAATGAACTGAACCTGTACCACCACCATTAATTTCCTTAATGACATTATTCTCAATAACAATAGTCACAGGCCCCTGAGTTGGCGCACCAGTGCCATCAATTATGTTAGCATTTTCAATAACAAGCCTTTTATAAGGGCCTTTTTTCTCTTTACCACTTGGTAATGCAGGCTTTGGGGCTGGAAAACCTAAGCCAATTACTTGTGAAATTATCTCTTCTCCAGCTTCAACCGCTGCAGAAGAATTTAAACCTTCTGTAGCAGATACACTTGCATGGATACAAAATAATAATGAAATCAAACATTGTGTTTTTCTTACATACTTCATAAATTCTCCTAAAATTAGTACTCGATTATTAGAGGCCAATCAACGATAAGAATTGACCACTAATAAATTGATATTGTTGATTTTTTTAATTTATATGACTTCGTAATCTAGCCAAAATAGTTCGCCCTAATTGCACATCGTCTAGATCGGGGCAGTGAAATCCTTCAGATACATAAAAGAAATCAATATTGCGATATGTATGTTCAGGATTAACACCCAGCTCTATCCATGGGTCTTTTCCCCCAGACACAACGACTTGTGGAATAACAATTTCAGAAATCATACTCGCGATATTCCAAGGCTTAGCGGTCAAGTATTCTGGCATAGTGCCAAAAGTGGCTTTACAATCGGCAACATGCTCTTCAAAACGATAATTAAACGGTTTACCACTAAAAAATGTACCTAGCTGAGTGCATTGCTGATATTTCCATGTGTACCAATTAAATCGTCCTTCTTTAGCCTGCTCAACTAACAGTTTTTTAGGGGTGCGCTTTTTAATCCAATCATCCGCTTCCAGTGGCAGTAATTTCTCAATAAACCAAGAAAACATGCTGGTTGGTAAGTAACTCAAAATAGAAATATACGTTTTAATATCCTGCATTTCGGCCCGTTGTGTTAACAATGAAGTTAACACAACATATCGCTCACGGTTTTGCCACCCTTCGTCATATGGTGTAATGATGTCAATATTACTGATATGTTGATGAATACGTTCTACAAACTCATCACCTAAATTTTCTCGTACTTTGTTACTATATTGGGGAATTATAAAAGGCCAGTTAATTGGTGCGCTTGAAGCCAAAATAGCATTAACAACTCTTGGATACTTATGTGCAAAGTTGATCACTAATGCGCCACTATAACTATACCCACCAGCAATCCACTTTCCTGTATATGTTTTCTGCAATGCTGTAATTAAACGATGATAATCAGACAATGCATGCTCTACTCTGACATATTCAGGCACAGTTTGAGGGGTATTAGTTAAACTTTGTCCATATCCTCTATGCTCTGATAAAATAAAAATCATATCGGTGGGACTACCATAAGCTTTAAATATTTTAGTCAATTTATCCTTTGTTGAATCAGTTTCGTTTCCCAAAATAAAATAAACTGTGGCATCATTTTTCACACCTATCGGTGTTAAAACAAAAAATTGTTGTTGAAATTGCTGGCCATTGGGATTCAATGGGTTTACTGGTTGAGTAAAGCTGCGTTCTTCAATAGATACATTAAGCTCAGAAGCAAAGCTTAGCGCTGGTAAAATAAAGACAGCAATACACGCAATTAGGTATGGGGTAAATAACATAATGATTACTCTAAGAAAAAGGCTGAATAATAAATTATCCAGCCTGAACTAAGGGGGATTTAATAAAAGCTATATGTTGCTGATACACCGAAGGTACGCGGTTCATTACGAGTAACCGCAACAAGACCAAATGTATTCATTTGACCTGTGTAAGAGTTTAAAAACACTTTATCAGTTAAATTACTACCAAAAATAGCAAATTCCCAATCACTTTGCGTTAATAATGATAACCTAGCACTTACGGTCGTATATGCCTCTTGCTCTAATGTTTCATGAATCTGATGATCACCTTTGTAAGCCATGCTGATAAAGCCACGCAGCTCACCAGCCCCTTCAATTTCTTTAAAATAATCTAACGCTACACTTCCCTCAAAGTTTGGGGAGTACAATAAAGGTGTGCCCGCTAAGTCTACACCACCACTGATGTATTCATCATATTCGGCGTCCATCCAAGTACCATTGAGAACTACGGCTAAATCAGAAGTGACTTGATAATTCATGTCAAATTCTAATCCTTGATTTGTTGCTTTACCCGCATTGGCTAATTGCACAACAGTGCCTACAATTTCTCTTACTTGTAAATCTTCATAATCCAATACAAACAATGATGCATTCAAGGTTAAATCATCATCTAGCCATGTAGATTTTAACCCTAATTCATAACTTGTCGCTAATTCAGGATCAACACTGGCTGTAGCATCTGGCGTAACAATAAAGCCAGAATCCGTTGCTGGCGAAGGATAAGTATTAAAACCTCCTGACTTATATCCCATCGTCACACTACCGTAAATCATGGCGTCATCAGATAATTTATAATCCACAACAAAACGCGGAGAAAAATCATCCCAATCATCATCTAAGTGTTGATAAGCTGGATTAGGAATACCATTTTCATCAACAAACTGTGATGCTATTGGCATAACAAAACCTAACCCTCCCAAATTAACTGCACCTTGTGTTTGAATGGGATTATTGTAATGAATACTTTTATCATCACTCGAATAACGAGCTCCTACGGTGAGATTTAATTTATCGTTAACATGCCAAGTAGCATCACCGTAAACGGCAAAACTATCAGTAACAGTACGAACTTGGCTATCTTCAAGAAAAGGTGCACCATTATTAAGGTTACTACCTATTAATGGACCAAAATCAAATAATCCAATTAAAAAGTCCATTTTATTTCGTTCGTGTGAATAACTCGTGCCAATAAACCAATCCAAACTATCACTTGCTCCAGATAATCGAAATTCTTGGCTTATTGTTTCGTTATGTTCTTTAGAACCTTCATTTTCACCAAAATAATATTCCGTACCGTCATAATCAGAAGTATTAAAAGTAGTAAAAGTTCTATAAGCTGAAAGCGAAGTAAAAGTGATATCATCATTCACAAACCAATCAACTGATAAAGAATGGTCGCGTACCCGACGGTCTAATATTGGTACTAAAGGGGCTTGATCATTATTTGAATTTCCCCAAAAATCTAAACCTCCATTAACCATTTTTTTATCATCATGTACTTGAGCTAATTCATCAATAGGATAAACAGATGAATAATTCTCTAAATTAGTAGACACCTCATCGAAACGACTCCAACCATTAGACTGGTTTACTTCAATATCATCATGAGGATACCAAGTAAATTTAAGGCGACCCGATGCACGATCTCTAGAGTTCCCTTTCACTGAACTTAACTTGTTTTCTTGCCACCCATCTCGTTTGCGTACAACACCCGACGCACGCACGTATAATGAATCATCGATTAAAGGTATATTAATTAACCCCTTTACAACTTGAGAGTTATAGTTACCAAGCTCTAACGCTATTTCGCCAGATAAATCCTCGGTAGGTTTTGCCGTTACTATGCTAATAGCCCCACCAATAGAGTTACGACCAAATAACGTACCTTGTGGGCCTTTTAAAATTTCTATTCTTTCAATATCCATCAAATCGGTAAGTGCGCCCCCATTTCTGGACGCATATATACCATCAATATAAATACCAACACTAGGATCTACACCAACACCTGTATCATTCGAGCCAACACCACGAATATAAGATCGTGGAAATGCATCACTTCCCCCAACAACACTAAAACCTGGGGTAACATCAGTAAGGCCTTTAAAATCAGTAGCACCAATTTGTTTAATCATATCTCCACTAAAAGCTGACATAGAAATGGGGACTTCTTGTACACTTTGCAAACGTTTTTGTGCAGAAACCATTATGACTTCTATATCGCCATTGTTGGTTAATTTATTTTTATCTTGTGCGGATATTTGCGTTGACATACAAATTGCACTTGCCAATAAGGAAATAGAGGAAACTCTACTTATTGTTGATATATTCATTCTTCACCCTCGATCTTGTTGATAGTTATTTTTATTATTAACAGACTTTATTCAGAAACTATGACTATGTCTCTATGCCCATTTATCAAACTAGACTACGTTGTTTAAACGCCGCACTCCCTGCTGAAATGCCATGATTTTCTACACAAACACCAAATATTGAATATAGACAGGCGATAGATTGCGGCATTCACACGCCTGTATTAAGATGAATTACAAATAAATAGAAGTGAATAAACTGATGGCAGAATCAACCACACTGACCGAAATAGATGACGAACATATATTTTCTTTCTCTCCAGAAGAGTTATTTAGTCGGTGCCATCAGAATTTAGACGCCGCTTCGATAGTTTCTGTTTACGATTTACTTTCTCCCAATCAAGAAGACTGGATTGAAGGTAATTATAATTTTTGGTATTTCAACGATGAATTTGCTGTTGGTTTACGAGATTTAAAAATAAAACAAGACCTTACAACAATATCCCCCTTAAAAAAAACATTAAGTTTAGAGTATTTACTGATTGGCGGCTCAGACATGCAATTGGGCCAAAAAAGTATTAATGCTAACGGTATGCCAAAGATTTATATATCAAGCCATTGCAACAATGGGCAACAAACTCGGTTTTATAAAAAAGGTGAGTACATCAAAAGTATTGGTTTTTGGATAACCCCTGACTACCTTAAGCAAACCTTTGATTTAGATATGGAACAATTGCCACTAAATTTCAAATCAATGTTAAATTTAGAACAAGATATTACAGCCATAATCCCAATGACAAGCCAAATTAAAGTGATAGTAAGTGAAATGCTCTCTCCCCCTTTCACTGGCGCATTGTTAAACCAATACTTGCAAGCAAAAATGACAGAATTACTTTGCCATACAATATTAAGTATGTTTTCACCAGAGTTAACTTTTCAAGAGAATAACCAACTGTCTCGTCAAAAATCGAATGTAATGAAAAAGCTACTACAAATTTTAGAAGAGCAATCTAGTTCGCCACCATGTTTAGAGCAACTAGCTAAACAGTTAGCAATAAGTCGTAGTTCAATGACAAGTACATTTAAGGCAAGTTACGGAATGACAATATCTGACTATGTATTTCAAAAACGCATGAATAAAGCTCAGCAATTATTGAAAACGGGTAAATATACTGTATTAGAAGTGGCGTTAGAAATTGGCTATGATGATCAATCTAGTTTTGGAAGAGCCTACAAACGTTTCTTCAATTATCCTCCTAATGAAGAACGACCTAAGTAACCTAAAATAGAACGGTTATGGTTACTTATATTTTCAATTGTCTTGGCGACTAGTCACTAAATAACTTTAATACCGTATATCTCCATCACTTTTAAACCGCATAAAAAATGATATTTTAATTAAATCATAAACAATAATACAAATCATTTTTATTTGCGTGAAAATAAATCTAATGATAACCTATTTACCAATAATAATAATTCTCACTTAGATTTAATTAATGAATATTTATTCCTCTGCTCTTATAAAAAAACCATTTCCACTCTTTTGTTTATGTTTTAGCGTTTTTAGTTTTTCAGATGATTATAAAACAGTTGATGAAAACCATCTTGAACATATAGTTATATCTGGCACTCGAACCCCAAAGTTACTCTCTAATTCTCCCGTGTCAATTCAAGTTATAGATCAAGAAACAATCCAAATATTAACTCAGGGAACATTAGCTAACGCACTTAATTATATTCCTGGGTTAGTCGTTACTCGTAATGTAAAAGATGGCTACAACATACAAATGCAAGGTTTTGATGGTGACCATGTACTGGTACTAGTTAATAGCCAACCATTAATTTCACCTGCTGGTTCAGCGGCAGATTTAGATCAAATTAATGCAAATGATATTGAACAAATAGAAGTACTACGCGGTGCGGCATCGGTAATGTACGGCAGCTCAGCAATGGGTGGTGTAATTAACATCATTACCAAAGAGGTTGATGAAAACAAACTCAAAATCAGTTTGCAAGCAAGCCAATACACTGATGCTTTAGAAGATGACCCAATTTCATACACTACTAGAGTTAATGCTAACCTTACGGTGAAAGACTGGGATTATAAAGTAAGCTTGTTACATATTGACAATACAGGGTTTGACTATGATCCAGCAACAATAAGCCAAGATGCCAATGGCATGAAGAAATCATTCATTAATCTATCAAGTAAAACAAAATCATTTAATCTATTTGGTAATGATGAAGTTAATGCAGAAATTAAATATCAGTATTTAACGGAAGACAAATCACGCCCAACAGCAAGAGTACCAGGGCAAGATTCAATCATTAAATACCTTTCAGAAGTAGAACAAAATCAATTCGACCTGTCATTAAATACCAATGTATTTAATGACGAACAACATAAAATTCAACAAGGTAGTTGGCAACTCAATGGTCGTTATATTAATCACCAAGAAGTGAGTGGCCAAACAAGCGGTATTCGAGATACGGAGATTGACTTAGCTGAGATTAACGGACAATACGTTTATTCAACCGACAACCTAGAAATAGTCTCAGGTGGTGTGATCCATTTCGATAACCTCAATCAAATAAAGCCTGACACACAAACTGTTGAAATTGATGATGAGTCTCGCCACAGTATTGATGCATTTGCTCAAGCAAACTGGATTCAATCTACATACCAAGTGCTTGCAGGATTGCGAACTCAATATGACTCTGATTTTGGTTTTCATTCTGCGTTTAGAATAAGCAGCATGAATAATTTTGGTGATAAAGAAAGTCAATGGCAATGGCGTAATGGTTTTGGTCAAGGCTATCGAGTTCCTAGCCTTAAAGAACGTTTTTATTTATTTGATCATAGTAACTTAGGTTACATGGTATTGGGATCGTCTGATCTTAAACCAGAAGAATCAAATACAATAAATACAACATTAAGCTATAGCACTGAAGTCTTTAAAAGTTCAGAATTATTAAACAAGGCACAGTTAAAAACAGAATTTAACGCGCATTTTTCTAAAACCAAAAACTTTATTGAAGCGGTTTACCATCCTGAAAAATCAGCGGAAACAAAATTAGATGTTTCTGTGTATCAAAATGTTTCTCAAGCCACAATTCAAGGTATCGATTTCAGTATAGACCTTACGTTTAACGAATGGTCTGGGCAATTAAATTACAGTTACCTTGATGCACGCGATGAAGAAGGACAACGTTTAGCTGAACGGCCTTATCATCAAATAAAAACTAACCTTGGGTATCATAATTACCAACATGAAATAGATGTTTTGTTTTTTGTTGTTTATCAATCAGGTGAAGCGTACGACAGTACTTATACCAACGTAATAAATAATCACTGGCTCAGCGCCAATATAAATATAAACCAAAATATTAACCAACAACTTTCTTGGAGTTTTGGTATTGACAATATTTTTAACGAGCATAAAGCCGCTAACGCCAGTAGTTTAAATGCTTTTGACTCTCGACCTGTATCAAACAGAAACTTGTCATTAGGCATCAAATATCAATTTTAATACGTTAACAATCAAAGAATTAAACACTCATTATTTTAAAACATGAACCCTTGGAGAAAAAAATGAATAGAAAACTTAACTTAATCACTGGCATGTTCGTCGCTTTAGGGTTAACTGCGTGTGGAAGTAGCTCAGACAGTACAGAAAACACCACTCCAGATCCAACACCTGAAGTAGGCCTAATTTATGGACCATTTAGCACAGGCACAGTACAAGAGAGAACATTTGCCTATTTTGATGTTGATACATTATCACTCGTCGAATTGACAGAAGAACAAGCAGCTACTGACACTACATGGGATATTGCTTTTAAAGGTAGCAGTGTTTACCTAAATACAAATGATAGTGAACACCCTGTTAGCCTTTACTTTACCAATAATAACAGTGACTTTTATGATGAAAATGGTGACCCTGTTGTTGACAAGTTTATTAACGCTACCGCTGAAGATAATTTAGCTGATTTTATAGCCATTACTAACGACAACATACCTACTGATGACGCATTCAAAACAGATGTAGTAGAAAGTATTCTAGACGGCTTTTACAATTATGATTCAGAAACTCATCAAATAACAGCAGCAGATGATCATTACTTTATCGCTTATTCAGACACAACCGTTACTAAATTTAGAGTAACTGAATTAACACAAGTTGGCTATGGTATGACTAACTTAACAATTAGCTACGCAAACCAATTAACAGGCGCAACTGAATTTGACACACAAACAACTGAACTCGTGATTGATGCTACATTAGAGTGTAGTAACGATGATGCAATTTATATCGATTTTGATGTTAATGCTATCGTAACCAATGGCGATGCTTGGGATATAAAAATACCTTGTTTAGCTAGTGAAACAGACACCGCGGCAGATTTTACATTAACCCTCGCAGATGACGCCACAGCCATACAAGATTTTACTAACAGTTACAACGGCATACCTGAGTCAAATATTCCCTATTATAGTTTTCAACCAAATGAATACTCCGTTGTCGCTTTCAAAGAAAACCCTTGGTATCAGTACAACCTTGAAGGCGGTCATAAGCTTTGGTCTCAGTACGGCGTATATTTACTAAAAAATGTAAATGGTGTTTTTAAACTGCAATTAACCAGCTATTACGATACTGACGGTAATTCAGGTAACTATTCATTGCGTGTTGAAGCACTTTAAATATTGTTCAAATAACCATAATTTTAATGAGTGACTAACGATTAAAAATTAAGTGACTCATGTTGTATTTAATCCAAGTGATAACACAATTAAAAATGTTATCACTGTTAGGTAATTTTTATGATCAGCTACATAGAACAAACCATGTATCAGTTGTCAGATTTTTTTATGGCTCCGGTACTATTACTTATTAGTTTACTTTTTGTATATGCATTATTCGCTACAGGGCAATTTTTTACCCAAAGTATTCAACGCAAACAAAATAAAGTAAATTTTCTACAATTAATATCAAGTAAATTAGGTGAAAACAAGCAACTTTCTTTGGCAGGTTATACCTTATCGAAATTAGCAAATAAACAACCTAACATCAGTAAAGATCAACTTGATGTTGCTGCACTTTGTGATCTTGAAGGTGTAAGAAATGTAAGCCGTTTAGCGCCTATGCTAGGTTTAATCGCCACTATGGTTCCTATGGGGCCAGCATTAAAAAGTTTAGCTGACGGCAACATTCAAGGAATTAGTGAAAATTTAATCGTGGCATTTTCTTCTGTTATTTTCGGCTTAGTTATCGCATCTATTACCTTTTGGATCGCCTCAGTTAAAAAACGATGGTTAGCACAAGAACTAGTAGCGTTAACGCCGCTATTACATCATACCTCTCTATCATCATTACATTCAACAACGCCAATAGAGGATAAAAAAAATGAGGCTGCTTGACGAAGACGAGGGAATAAATCCAGCTTTATCTGTAGTTAACTTAGTGGATGTATTTTTAGTATTAATTGCTGCTCTATTAATTGCTATTGCACAAAACCCTTTAAATCCTTTTTTATCTGAAGATGTCACTGTTATCAAAAATTCAGGCAAAGATAATATGGAAATTATTGTAAAAAAAGGCAATAAAATTGAATCGTTTAAAAGCCAAGGAAAAACAGGTGCTGGTACAGGTAAAAAAGCTGGAACGGCTTACGAAATGGCAGATGGTTCTATCATCTATGTTAGTGAATAGTATTCGTAAAGTAATGCTATCCCCCTTTAAATTCAATAATAATTATATTTAGAGCAAACAATGAAAATTATTCAAAAAATAACGAGCTTGTTTATTTTATTAACAAGCTTATGTATTAGTTGTATTACACAAGCTAATGAAAGTTCAACTACAAAGTTACTCTTTGTAGGTTCTGCGCACTCAAATAAAGCAAAAGTAACCTTATTAAATGAAATAGCCAATAAAAATACCAATAATCATTGGGAAATCACTTACAAGTCAGCACGTAGTATGGGCGACCTAACGCTAGCAAAAACACTCTTTAATCAGCAAGATATTATTGTGTTTGACGCGGTATCAGTTAACGAATCGTCAAAAACTTTTGCTAAATTTTTACCCTTGGTCAACCAAACGAACCAAACAAAATTCATCAGTATAAGTTGGTTAGAAAACCCTAAAGCTCATCAAGGTTTTAGCGTTCCACAATTGCAAATCATTTCCGATTATTGGAACAATGCAGGGCGAAAAAACTTAACAAATTTATTAACCTACCTTGCCGTTGATATTCTTAAGCGAAACAAGCAAGATATTGCTCAAGCGCCAATTATTTTCCCCCTACAAGGTATTTATCATCCTAATCAACCTAACCTAATCAGCGATAACTTAAATGCCTACCAACGTTGGTCAGCCCCTAAAAAAGATCAACCACGCATTGCCCTATTGTTACAAAGAGCCCTAATTGAAAGCGAACAAACACAAGTAATTGATGCCACTATTAAACAACTAGAAGAAAAAGGCGTCTATGTCGTGCCTTTTTTCTTTGAATTGAACCGAACAAGTGGAAATTATCAACATTTATTATTGCTAGAAGATGAGATAGCAAGCGGTAAAAAACAAACCAGTGAAATTGACTTAATTATTAGCTTTAGAAATATCCATTGGGCAAATAAACGTAGAGTTGAATTTGAAACATTTGGCGTGCCTATTATACAAGCCATGACTTATTATTCTGGCGATCAAAAAGCGTGGGAAGAAGACAAACAAGGTGTTTCTGCTGGTATGATGGCATTTACCTTAGTATTACCAGAAAGTGCCGGTGTGGTTGACCCTATGGTCGTTGCGGCTATGGATACTAAAACACAAACAGCTAAAGTTATCGACTATCAATTAACGCATTTAGTCAATAAAGCAATAAACCTAGCCAAACTAAAATATAAAGCTAATCAAAATAAAAAACTAACTGTATTTATTTGGGGCGATCAAGATGTTGGGGCTTCTTTTATGAATGTGCCTGCAAGTTTAACGTCTATTAAACAACATTTGGCTAAAAAAGGTTACGTGACAGGCCAACAAACTCAAGAATACATTACCAACAATGTTAACCGTATTTTAGACCCCTTCTATCGCGATTATCAATTAACCCAATTACTTAATGATGATCTAGCTGAACTAATGCCAATGAAGCGATATCTTGCTTGGTTTAACAGTCTACCTGCAGAAGTATCAACCCCCATTAGTGATTATTGGGGAGATCCTAAAGATCACTTTATGGCTGTAGAGCAAGACGGGGAATATTATTTCATTCTACCGCGCATTCGCGATGGTAATATACTCATAATGCGTCAACCACCGCGCACCGACAAAAAAAATGATGAAACGGCTGTTTACCATCAAGGAACTGTGCCTATGAATCATTTTTATTTAGCGGCTTATTTTTACGCCCGTGAATACTGGCAAAGTGATGCGATAGTGCATTTAGGAACACATGGTTCACAAGAGTATTTAGGAGGTAAAGAGCGTGGTTTATCTATTTATGATCAAGGTAATCTAGCGGTATGGGATACACCTGTTGTGTATCCGTTTATTGTTGATGATGTGGGTGAAGCCATGCAAACTAAACGCCGTGGACGCGCAACCGTTATTTCGCACATGACACCTCCTTTTGCTGCCGCGGGTTTGCACGGTGACATGAGTGATTTACATGATTTAATGCATCAATATAAATCATTAGATCAAGGCGGGGTAAAACAAAAAACAGCTAAGAAAGTTGTAGAATTATGTTTCAGCAGCAATATTTGCAAAGATATTGCTTGGGAAAAAGACAAAATAGATAAAGACTACGATACTTTTTTTGACGACCTGCATAATCATTTAGAAGCGCTCGCTAGTGCCAATCAACCATTAGGCTTACATACTTTTGGTCAACTTGCCGAACAAGAATTACTAATAACTACCTTAATTCAAATGTTAGGAAAGGAGTTTACTCAGCACGCCAGTAAATTTGAACATAAATACTATAATCATTTAGACAATTCAGATGAAAGTCACCATGAAAAAACAAATGATATACAAGATGAAGTAGACATTACCCAATTAGCTGGTTTTAATTTTGTAAAAGACTATATTGTTAATTCAAAGACTAACCAGAACGATCACAAACACTCTCAACCTATTGCCCCAAAAGCACTTAGTGAAGAATTATCAACCTTTGTTAAACGTGGTAAAAACCTTTACCACGCAATGACTGGCATTCATGAATTAGAAGCCATGAGTGATTTTTTAGCAAATAAATATATTCCCGTTAAAACAGGTGGCGATCCTATTCGTCACCCTGAATCATTATCTACTGGCTACAACTTGTATGGCTTTGACCCATCAAAAGTACCTACCAAGGCAGCGTTTGAACAAGGTAAAGAATTAGTAGATGAAATGATTCATAACTATCAGAAAAAAAATGGTAAATTTCCTGACAAAATGGCATTTTCATTATGGTCAATAGAAACCATGCGCCATTACGGTGTATTAGAATCACAGGTATTGTATGCCATGGGAGTTACGCCAAAATGGAGCGCTAGTGGACGCATAATCGGTACAGACATTATTCCTTACAGCGAATTAAAACGCCCCCGCATAGACGTTATATTGTCTGCTACTGGCTTATATCGCGATGCTTTTCCAGGTGTCATTCAATTGCTAGCAAACGCCGTTAAACAAGTCGCTGAATTAAAAAAAGACAGCGACTCAATATGGGATAATAAATTTGAAAATCATGTGGCCTTAAATAGCCAACGTATTCAAAACGAATTAACAGAACAAGGCATTGACGCTGACGAAGCCCAGTATTTGTCAACTATTCGCGTATTTTCTAATGCTTCAGGTGACTATGGCTCGGGTGTTGATGGCCCAGCGTGGGCAAGTGATACCTGGGAGACTGATAAGAAAATATCAGATAATTATTTAGGTAAAATGGGATTTTTCTTTGGTAGCGACAGCGCACGTTGGGGAGAAAAAGCAAAAGATTCACAAGGAAAAGACATTCAACTTTACGCGAAACAATTATCAGGTACAGATATAGCCTCATTCTCACGTTCATCAAACTTATTCGGCATGTTAAGTTCAGATGATCCGTTTGAGTACTTTGGTGGTATTAGTTTAGCTGTACGTAATATTGATGGGAAAAGTCCTGATATGATGATTTCAAATTTACGCAATGCTACCAACGCTAAACCAGAAGATGCCGCTTTATTTATGGCAAAAGAACTTAGAACGCGCATGTTTCATCCTCGTTGGATAAAAGAAATGCAAAAAGAAGGCTACGCTGGTGCTGTGTCATTGGCATCAAAAATGGACAACTTTTTTGGTTGGCAAGTGGTAGATCCTAACCTAGTTAGAAATGATCAATGGGATGAATACTTCGATATTTATGTTAACGACAAACTTAATATTGAATTAGATAAGTGGTTTGAAAACATCAACCCAGCGGCCGTTGCCCGTATAATGACAAGAATGCTAGAAGCTGAACGTAAAGACTATTGGCAAGCAGATCCTCAGCGCTTAAAGCAACTAGTTGAAAGGTATATTGACATAGTAAATCGCTACGATTTAATTGTACAAAACGATGCATTACGTGAAAATGTTAACGAACTTGCGACAGGTTTTGGTTTAGCCGCCCTATTACAACAACCCACACTCAAAGATATGGCCAAGCAAACAAATAAACAAAAGGAGCAAAACCAGCAACAAATAATTAAAGCTGAACAAAATAAGGAAAATAAACAGGTTGAAGGCCAAAAACTTGAAAAACAAAGTAAAAAACAAACAACTGAATCTAATTACTTTATTTGGCAAGCGATATCAATAATGCTGATAATTATGCTTTTAGGTGCTATGCGACAGCATTTCAAAAAATAGATAACGGGTCACAAATAAAATAGCATCTCCTTTGTTATTTAATTGTAGTATTTAATACACTATAAAATAAATAACTCATGTATCCGCAAGCGCTTTATTGCTTGCGGGTACATAGATGAACTCCTCATATTTTTACAGTGTCATTAACTATATTATAATGAAGGAATTTAATTTATGACCGTTCATGAGAACTATTACAATTAAAGCGATTTCTGTACAGTTTAATTAATTCATTGGTTGAATCATCCATATTTAACTCCTCAGAAGAATCAGTTATTTTACTCAACACCTTGTTACCAAGTGATTTTCCTAATTCCACTCCCCACTGATCAAAAGAATTAATATTCCATATCACGCCCTGAACAAATACTTTATGCTCATACATCGAAATTAAACTACCAAGTACCTTAGGCGTTAATTTTTCAAATAAAATAGTATTACTTGGTTTATTACCTTCCATAACTTTATGGGTTGACAAGTTTTCTATTTCCGTCATATCACACTTAGCTTTGATCATTGCTGACTTAACTTCTTGTAAAGTTTGCCCTGCCATTAAAGCCTGACTTTGGCCAAAACAATTAGAGGCCAACATATCATGATGGTTTTCAACATCATAATGGGGAATTAATGGCATTAAAAAATCAACGGGGATGGGTGTTTTACTTTGATGAATTAATTGATGAAACGAGTGTTGCCCATTAGTACCTTCACTCCCCCAAATAATAGGACCAGTATCATAAGCTAACGGCTCGTTTGTAATTGAAACTGACTTACCGTTACTCTCCATATCTAGTTGTTGAATATATGCAGGTAAACCCCGTAAATAATGATAATAAGGTAATAATACTTGTGATTGAGCACCATAAAAATTTCGATACCAAATACCCAATAATGCAAGAATAACAGGTATGTTGTTTTCTAATGGTGCTTTTGTAAAGTGCTCATCCATTTCAAACGCACCTTTTAAAAAATCTTGATAATTATCAAAGCCTATGGCTAACGCCAAAGGTAAGCCAATGGCAGACCATACTGAATAACGACCACCAACCCAGTCCCACATTGGAAAAATATTCTCTTTGTCTATCCCTAGTTTTTGAGCAGCCTCTACATTAGAAGAAACACAAGCAAAATGATATTTAATACTTTTTGATGTTGCTGTATTAACAAACCAATCTCTAGCAGTAAGTGTATTTCGCAGTGTTTCTTGTGTTGTTAATGTTTTTGAAGAAGTAATAAAAAGTGTAGTTTCAGGATTAACTTTATCTAAAATATTTTGAATGTGACAACCATCAACATTCGCAATAAAATGCACTTTTAATTGAGGCTGATGAAAAGGTTTCAATGCTTCCGACATTATTTTAGGGCCAAGAAAGGAACCACCAATACCTATACTAACTATGTCAGTAAAAGCTTTGCCTGTATAACCAACTTTATGACCTAACGATACATCCTTGACAAAGTTTTCAATTTTAACAAGTGTTTCTTGTATTTGTGGCATCACATCATGACCATCAACATACACGGGGTTATTTGAAAAATTTCTTAATGCTGTATGCAAAACAGGACGATTTTCAGTAGTATTTATCGATGACCCATTAAACATACTATCGCGTTTATTTACTAAATCAGATGATTTCGCTAAATTCATCAGCAAGTACATCGTTTCATCAGTGATACGGTTTTTAGAATAATCAAGTGTTATACCAACCGCTGAAAGTGAAAGATTTTTAAAACGCTCTTTTTCAAGCGAAAATAAATCTCGCATTTGAATATGAACATTTTTATTATAATGATTAACGAGTGACTTCCACTCAGGTGTGTTTAATAACATACAAGCGATATCCCAACCAAAAAAAACAACGTTGTCTTTAATTAAACTATATTGCTTTTAATACTACAAGAAATTTCTACTTAACATTCATAAGATGTTTAGTTTTACCTATACATTTAGTGTATAAATGTATGTTCAGAAAATAATAACAATATGAAGAACAAAAATTTAAATTTAAGATAAATGAGGGTAATCAAGTGGTAACAATTAAACAAGTTGCGGCACACGCAGGGGTTTCTTTTAAAACCGTGTCAAGAGTTGTTAACAAAGACCCTACGGTTAAAAAAGCCAATCAAGAAAAAATAGAGCAATCTATAAAAATTCTTGGCTATCGGCCAAATAGAGCAGCCAGTTTAACAAGAAAAAAACAATCTGGCATATTTGGGTTGATTGCTGATGAATTACTTAGTACACCTTACACATTCGATATTATACGCGGAGCACAAGACTTAGCCTGGAAACACAATAAAGAATTAATGGTGCTTAACGTCAATGAAAAGCGTTATGCAAGTGAAAAAGCGGTGGAACACCTTTTTGAACACCGTGTAGAGGGTATAATTTATGCTTCAATGTTTCATCGAAAAATAGATCCCCCATCAGAACTCATTAATATTCCAACAATATTAGTAAACTGTAGTTCAGTTAATAATGACTTACCCTCCGTGATACCTGATGAAATCAATGCGGCTGAAGTGTTGACTAACCAACTAATATCCAAAGGTTATAAACGTATTGCCCTTTTAAATTTGAAAAAAAATATTCTAGCTGCTCAAGGTAGAAAACAAGGCGTGATAAACGCCTTCAAAAATAACAAAATACCAATGGATAATTTATATATAGAATCTGTCGTGATAGAAACAATTGATGGTGACAAGTCAATAACAAGAGAAGCAACTAAGCGAATAATTAACACTTTTAAACCTGATGCTATCATTTGCGGGCATGATCCTATGGCCGCTGAAGTATATTTCACTCTCCAAGCTATGGGCCTGAAAGTAAAAGAAGATATAGGTATTGCAAGTTTTGATAATTGGGAGCCAATCCCTTCCTTATTACGCCCTATGCTATCAACAATGGCATTACCCCATTACGAAATGGGTAAATGGGCAATGAATTACCTCTTAACAGGAGAACAATCGCTAACGTGTCAAAAAGAAAAATTCAAATTAATTGAAAGGGAGTCATTTTAAGAGACAAATTTCACTTAAAATAATGCTTGACTTTATTCACGATAAATGGATAAATGACCAACGTTAGACAAGCGATTCTAACAAAATAAAATTCAATATTGATAGAGCAGTATTTTTTTTACCCTAGAATGTCCATCGTTAGACATTTGGGATTTAAAACTATACTATCTATTGTTTAAAAATTATAAAATACAAATAAATCAGGGGATAAGGATGAATAAAACCATACATTATTTAGCTATCATGTCTTTATTATCAGGTTCTAGTGCTGTTTATGCACAAGAACAAGCAAATAAAGATGTTGAACAAGCAATAGAAAAAAGAAATACAGAAGTCATCATTGTTACGGGTGTAGCTAAAGATACAACAAAAATGGACGCTACTTTTTCTATCAACACAATTAGTCTTGATGATATGAAAAAAATAAGTCCCGATGGCACAGCTGAATTACTCGGAAATATTCCAGGTTTTTTCCCAGAAGGGGGAACTGCTGGAGAATCTCATAACAATGTATTAGTCAGAGGACTACCTCAAGCAGGTGGCTACCGCTATGTACCTAACCTTATTGATGGTTTACCTGCTTTTGAAGAACCCGAAGCTCCTTTTATGAATAATGATGTGTTCATAAAAACCGATTTAATGACTGTTGCTGTTGAAGCAGTCAAAGGTGGTCCTGGTGGTATTTTATATTCAAATGCACTTGGCGCTGCTGTTAACTACGTTACTAGAACAGGCACACAAGACTTTGAAGGCGCTTATAAGTTTGAAATAGGTGACTGGGGACACGTTAGAAATGATTTCTTTATTGCAGGTCCTATAAATGACAACTTAACCTACGCTCTCGGTGGCGTTTATCGGGTAGCTGACGGTAAAAGAGACCCTGGTTATACAGGCAATAACGGTGGACAATTACGAGGTAATTTACAATACATAAGTGATGACGGCACAACTCAATTTACAGTCTATGCACATACCATTAATGATAAAACAAATTTTTATCAAAACATTCCTTATTCTATTGATAATACAAGAGGTCCAGGTACAGCTGATGATCCCTTTGAAGTAGATCCTAGTAATGTAAACAGTTTAGGTATTGACTTTGGTGATGGTACGCCAATGTCCTATCAAACAAGTAATTACAACCTATTTAATAATGATGGCAGTCAACTTAATTTAGACATAACTGACGGAATTAATCCTAAATTCAATATTTTCACTACTGAATTTATACAAGATTTTAGTAATGATTGGAGCTTTAAAGCCTCAGTTAGATCAACCTCTGGCACTAATGGGTTTAATGCCTTGTTTAACGATCCATCTAAAGAAACATCAGCATTAACATCAGAGCAATTTAGTCGAATACAGAGCCTTGGTGGAATTTTAGAAGATTCATACGCTAACGCAACTGGTGTAAAGGCTTATTATAATGACACAGTCACGGGCACTGACTTATCGAGTGCTGTAGAAGCACCAAGTATTTTAGCTCATAACATCCCCGTTTACGGTAAAGTTGATGCTACTAGCAACACAGTAGACTTTCAAATAACTAAATCACTAGAATTAAGTAACAGCTACCATGATTTCACTCTAGGACTGTATACAAGTCATTATACTTATGAAGTTACATCTGTGTTTGCCAGTGCTTGGAGCGATATAAGTGAAAATGCTAGGCTTGTTGATCTTTACGCCGTCGATGACAATGAACAACAAGTCGGCCCATCTATCACTAGTGGTGGTGTTGACCAGCCTGCATTATTTGGTTTGGGCGCTGATTCAACTATGCGTACAAATGCATTATATGTACTTGACCATATTTCACTGTTAGATGATGACTTACAAATTGATGTAGGTTTCAGGTGGCAAGAACTTTCTGTTGATAGAGTTACAACGAACTCATTTGATGCAGGTAATACTTCAAATGATTTCACACCTGCTGATGTTGTTGTAGGTTCAACTAATGACACATTATCCGACAACTTTGTTAATGTACCTGATGGCACACCTAAATTTGCTTCTGAAGAGTATGATGGTTTTGGTTGGTCGCTTGGCGGAAATTATAAACTAACAAATGAATATTCAGTGTATTTAAGCATTTCTGAATCTTTCCGTTTACCTGGTTTTGAAGATTACATTTTTGGTGGTCCAGCAACTAACCCTTCAACGGGTGAAATATCTCGTGGCGACTTAGTTGAAGAAATATCACAAATTGAAGGTGGATTTAGATTCAGTGATGATAATCTAACCTTAGCTGTTAGCACTTTTTATATCGACTTTGCAGCCAAGGAGACTTTAGGACCAACACTTGATGATTTAAGTACCTCAGGTGATGGAAACCTTAGTTGCGCTACAATACCCGCCCCTGCAAACTGCGCTAAAATTAGGGATAGTTATAGAACAAGTTTAGAAACCGTTGGTGTTGAAATAGAAGGTTCATATTCGCCTACTTATTTAGAAGGTTTTACCTTACAAGGTAGTATTGTTTGGCAAGATCCTGAACAAAGCCAAGACAATCCAATTCGAAATGGTATTTCAGAAATTGACACAAATAATGACAATATCAATGACTCTCGAATTTATGACATTTCTACAGGAGATAGCCGACGTCCAAGAAGACAATCTCAATGGTTAGTGAATATCAGACCATCATATGATTTTAGTTCTATGCCCTTAACAGTATACGGCCAAGCAATGTACTACAGTGAAAGATTCTCATCTGATAGCAATACTAATGTAACTATTTACCCTGCTTATACACAAATTAACCTTGGTGCTATTTATTCAGTATCAGATGACTTAGAGCTTCAATTTCATATTAGCAACCTAAATGATGCAGACTCTTTTACCGAAGGTACTTCGGTTGAAAGTGGATTATCATTCTCAGACGGAAGTTATCATGGTGTAGCAAGACCTCTTTTAGGTCGCGCAATGAAAGCCTCAATAACTTACAGCTTTTAAAACACTTTTTAGATAGGTCTCACCCTACTTAGCCGCTATGTATTTTTCTTAGCGGCTTTTTTTATATTTTGTGACCACTTATCAACTTATAAAGGCAATACTAAAATACTAAAATACTAAAATACTAAAATAAAGAGTATAAAATGTTTATAAAACGCAAACTTCATTGGTTAAAAATCAGTTTACTTTTAACCATTTTAAGTGAACTTCCAGTAAATGCAGCCCCCTTACTTCATCTAACTTATAATGAAAAAAATGGCGCTATCAACACGATAGATACGGTTAATAAGGCAATTTTTTCCGTTCATCACACCACCTTACCACCAGAACGTGTACCAGGAGTAACAGGCAATGCATTTCGTACAAACGGTTATTCAACTTGGCTAGCTGGTACATTCAATTCAGCTAACTTAAATGCCATGACCTTAGAAACTTGGATCGCATTAGAAAGCTTTCCTTCAACTGAGGAAACAAACCTTCAAGAGTCTTCTTTACTTCATCAAAAAACCAGTAATAACGGCTTCAACCTCGGCATAAATACATACGGCCAATGGTGGTTAGATATTAATATTAATAAACAAAATTTTCGTATTAATGCGCCACAGAATTTTCCACTTTATAACTGGACACATGTTGCTTTCACCGTTAATAATGGATTAGTATGTTTATTAATAAATGGCAAAGTTGTTAGTGAGAAAATGACAGTTGCGGGTGATATTCAATTTGCCCCTGATGCTCCCTTTATTATTGGAAGAGCATATAAACCTCAGATTTCACAGGGTATATTTGAAGTGAACGCTATTAATGCAGCCTACGACGAAACTAAGATCGATAGTAGTGCTAAGAGTTTAAATGACTTGTTAACCGTTTATAACAACCATAAAGATACTCCATGGCAGGAATCAATAGCCGTCCCCAAAAATCGTTTTGCTGATGATCATTTACGCCCACAATATCATGCTATGCCACCCGCTAATTGGACTAATGAACCCCACGGGTTAGTCGCATATAACGGTAATTATCATATGTTTTATCAACGTACCGCAAATGGCCCCTATAAATGGATGATGCACTGGGGAAATATGATTAGTGATGACTTAATTAATTGGCAACACTTAAAAGATGCTTTTTATCCTCGTCTAAATAGTAGCAGTAAAACTGGCCTAGGGTCTAAAGGTATTTGGTCTGGTGATGTTGTGGTTGATAACCGTGGTAAAGCTCATGCCTTTTATACTACCGTTAATTTTAATGGTCGTTATAACCCAGGTATTGCATGGGCAACCAGTACTGATATTTTACTAGAAAAGTGGACACAACACGGTGGTATTATTGATAAAAACAGTCCAAACGCTGGTGCTATTTCTGATTTTAGAGATCCTTATTTATGGCAGGAAAATAATAGCTGGCATATGATCATTGGTAGTGCTATGGCCAATAATGGCGGTATTGAGTATTACACCACAACAGACATCAACTCAGGCAAATGGCAGCGTGCCGCCAAGAGTTTTTCTACCGTGTCTTTTACTGACATGGATATTGGTTCAGCAATTTGGGAAATGCCAGTATTTGAATATTTGGGTAAGTTCAATGGACAAAAAAAATATGTGCTCATTGTTAGCCCTATTGGCGGTGCTATGAAAAAGAACCAAGCACCTTACGTAAGAAGTGTTTACTGGACAGGAACATGGACAAAATCAGCGAAGGGCATCACAGGTCAATTTACACCAGACTACACTACCCCTAAGAATTTAGATGTGATTCACGGACATATATCTCCAACACTGGTTCGTAATACCAATAAGGAACTTGTGGCCATTGGGATTGTTGATGAACGAACTAATGCACAGTTTCAAAATGACACTGGCTGGGCCCACACTTATAGTTTACCTCGCATTCTGCGTTTATTAGACGATGGGCAAACTATAGGACAACAACCTACACAAGCGCTAACCTCATTGCGTAAAACTACTGACTCATCGACATTAAGCAATATTTTAGTTTATGGTGAACATAAACTATCCGCAAGTGGTAACCAAACCGAAATAATATTAACTCTCGATAGTAATACTCAAGCAAGTGAATATGGTTTTTATATAGCCACATCACCCAACAAAGAAGAGTTAACCAAAATATATTATGATGGTGAAAATATGGTTATTGATAAATCAAAATCTACCTTAACATCAGGCTTCGAAGAAAATGATATTTATCATGGTATTTATGATGAGAAAGCCTTTGGTAAACCTGAAAAATTTCATGTTTTTATCGACCACTCTGTGATTTCTGTATTCATTAATGATAGCGCAGTTTTTGCAAATCGTATTTACCCAAGTAGAACCGATAGTACTGGTTTGTACTTATACTCAAAGGGAGCCAGTACTAAGTTCTCTCAAGTTGATGTTTATCAATTAAATTCAGCCAGCAAAGTTAAACGTTTCCGTACAGACATGGCCGTTAATCATTTAATTCAAAAACAACCAGAAATTGGCAATGTGATCGAAAATAGCGAAGCACTAAACTAATTTAAATTAATGAAACTTTCATGTTAATTTGTATAAGCTAAAATTTAAGCAACCACACTTTATTATAAACAACTAAGTAATTAACTTACTTGACCACTTAGTTGTTTAATTTATTACTTTTTTAACGTAAAGCATTTAAGTTTACTATGACTATTCACTTCGATTTCACTGTATGGAATTTGTGGAAAAATATTTGAAGTTAAAGTTGTTAAGCCTTTTTCGGCAAAAACTTCCACTGTTGACTGGTCAATAATGATAGACAACTCAATATCTTTTTCATTAGTCATCTTTAATGGTGCCTTAGCCACTCTACCAAAACCTTTATCATTCCAGCCAGACTCAGTTCTATCAAGTAAAATATCATTACTACTTGCAACATAACTTAATACTAACTTTTCATTCAATGTATTTATAAATGTAATACTGCTATCGCCAAGTGATTTATCAAACTTCCACACTATTTCATATGCACATAAATTAGGTAAAACATTTACATCACTTAACTCATTAGCTGCATTCAAATTAAATTCAGTTCTTAAATTTAAAATATCATTAATCGGCAAATTGGCTAACAATAAACCATCTGAAAAATTTACCAATGTTAGCTCTCTTGGTAAAGTCATTCCTCCCCTCCATGGGTGTGTAGGTAAGTCGTTAGCATAGTCCCAATTAGACATCCAAGCGATAAATATACGCTTGTTGCTTGTTGCTTGTAAGCCATCCCAAGTAACACCAGCATAATTATCAGGGCCATAATCTAACCAACGAGTTTCTTTGTGGTCAGAAGTAAACTGCTTACCATCAAAATCACCAATAAAATACTGTGTTGCAGAACCTTTATTTGGACCGCCAGGGTTTAAACTTACCAATAAGACCCATTTGGTGATACCGCATTGTGTGGTTAATGGAAATAAATCAGGGCACTCCCAAACACCTCCGTGCGCACCGTGCGCATCACCAAAAGTATGCAACAAGTTCCAATCAATAAGATTTTTTGAATGATAAAAATAAATTTCTTGTCCTACAGCTAATACCATAATCCACTGGTTTCTTTGTTCATCCCAAATAACCTTAGGATCCCGAAAATCTTTTAAATTTGGGTTAGTGATCACAGGGTTATTAGCATATTCTAACCAAGTATCACCGCCATCTTGGCTATACGCTAAACTCTGAACTTGTACTTCATCTTTTGAGTGGTGCGTAAATGTGGCGACTAAGGGGGGTAACTTTCCATTACCTAAGCCGCTACTATTATTAATATCCACAACAGCTCCGCCTGAAAAAACATACCCCAGTCCGTCAGGCGTCGCATATAAACCAATACCATGATGCTGCCAATTAACTAAATCTGTTGATTTAGCATGACCCCAATGCATATTCGCATGCTTATCTCCAACAGGATTGTACTGATAAAACAAATGATATATGCCGTTAAAATACACCATCCCGTTTGGATCATTTAACCAATGCTTTTCAGGCGTAAAATGAAGAAATGGACGCCATTGCTTGGTAATTATATTGTCTACGATTTTCATATATCTCCAGAAAGGTAAATTATTTATGAGGTAATTTACCTTAAAAACTTACTTATGTCTAACGTTGGACATTACAAGTTGTATTTGCTAGTCTATGTCAATAGATATTTGTACAAACGGCTTAATATAAATAATCACTGAAAGAATTATTTACCTTGATATACTTGCATAAACATCACATAAAAATTAAGAAAGATATGAATTCAATCAAAGATGTAGCAGCACATGCAGGCGTTTCAGTTAAGACAGTCTCTCGCATTTTAAATGGTTATAAAGGAGTCAGTCCTAAAACGGTAGAGAAAGTAAATAAAGCAATGAAGGAATTGGAATATTATCCTTCTGCAGCCGCCCAAGCTTTAAAAGGAGTTGGAGCTGGTATTGTTAGCCTAATTACTGATAACTTAACCACAACCCCCTATTCATATGGCATTGTTGCTGGGATACAAGACGTTTGTGAAAAACAAGGGTTATTATTAATGATTGGTGAAACAGGTGGCAGCATGGATAATTTTTCCAAGCTTGTTGATGACTTTAGAAGACAAAGATCGCAAGCGATTATTCTCGCTACTGTATATCACAAAGAAGTAAAAATAACGCAAGCATTCAAACAATGTCCTCTTATTTTAGTTAACTGTTTTGAGAAGGAAACTATTCATCCTACTATTTTGCCTGATGATGAAAAAGGTGCATTCGATGCGACTTCTCACTTGATCGAAAAAGGACATAAAAGGATTGCTTCACTAACACTTTTTGAAGAAATGGTAGCAACAAATTTACGTTTGCGAGGTTATAAAGCAGCGCATAAGCACTATAAAATTCCCGTAGATAATCATTTAATTCGTCGAGGAGTTTTTAAAAATGAAAATGATGAGTTTGTTGATTTAGAAATTGTTTTGAGAGAATTATTAGCTTTACCTAATCCACCAACCGCAATTATGTGTGGTAACGATAAAATGGCAATGCGCGTATTTATGCTTATTAGAGGTGTGATGGGATACAAAATACCTGAGCAAATTTCAATTGTTGGATACGATAACTATCAAATGATCGCCGAAAATTTAGTACCACAATTAAGTACGGTTACACTACCCTATTTCAGCATGGGCCAATTAGCAGCGACATTAGCAATATCCAAAGAACATTCAGCAAAAGTACATCAGGTTAGTGGCAAATTTGTTGAGCGACTATCCGTTTTAAATAAAAAAACTTAATACATAATCGAGGGAAAATGAATACTTCTACTAATAATAAATACTGGCTTTTAAGCTGCTCTCTTTTTTCATTTTTCCTAACATGGTCTTTTGGTTTTTCATTGTTTCCTATTTGGTTAAGCCAAACAATAGGGCTTACGGGTGAACAAACAGGCATTATATTCAGTATTAGTGCATTAGCTGCGTTAGCGGTAATGCCTTGTTATGGATATATTCAAGATAAATTAGGCTTAGGTAAAGGGTTATTAATTACTGTTGGTGTATTGCTATTTTTGTCTGGTCCCTTCTTTATTTTTGTCTATGGCCCATTACTCATCAGCAACTTTTATTTGGGAGCAGTATTAGGGGCAATATTTTTTAGTGCCGCATTTTCAGCTGGTGTTGGCGCAGTAGAAACCTACGTGGAAAGAGTCAGTAGAACTTCAGGTTTTGAATATGGAAAAGCAAGAATGTGGGGGTCTCTAGGCTGGGCGGCGGCAACATTGTTTGCTGGTGTTTTATTTAATATAAACCCGCAATATAATTTTATTTTAGCCAGTATATCTGCTTGTATATTCTTACTTTCTATCGCATTATTAAAAGTAAACACCACTAATAACAATAACTTACCAACACCAAAAGATAACGAAGTAAACTTTAAAGATGCTATAAAAATTCTTACCCTAAAAGAGTTTTGGGGATTTGCAACTTTTATCATGGGTGTATCATGTGTTTACGGTGTTTATGATCAACAATTTCCTGTTTACTTTTCGTCTCTTTTTCCAACAAAAGAAGAAGGAAATGCCATGTACGGGTATTTAAACTCGTTGCAAGTGTTTCTTGAAGCCGCAGGAATGTTTTTAGCTCCATTTATAGTAAACAAAATAGGTGCTAAAAATGGTTTACTGCTAAGCGGGATAATTATGGCCATTAGAATAGTAGGTTCGGGCTTTGCCGACGACACCGTTACTATTTCAATAATGAAACTACTTCATGCAGCAGAGTTGCCTATTATGCTTGTCGCAATTTTTAAGTACATATCAATCACATTCGACAACAAGTATTCAGCAACCATATATATTGTAGGCTTTCAATTTATGTCGCAAGTAATAGCTAGTGCTCTTTCCATTATTGTGGGTGCAATGTACGACACTATTGGTTTTCCTGAAACATATAAAATATTGGGAATTATTGTCAGTGTTTTTGTGGTGATTTCTTACTTTTCACTAGGTAATTTCAATCATACTAAACAAACATCATTACAGCCTAATACATAAAATTATTACACATTAATGGTAATACTAAACCCATTAAGTTATTTTCGGCTCAGCAATAATTTAAAGATTTAGAGGTGAGATATTGATTAAAAAAACTAATGTAGGAAAATCTTCTCCTGTAGTATTTAAATAAACTACATCTATATAGCATCCTTAGAAAAACCAACAATGTGGCAACTCAGCATTTGACTTTTATATTAAGTATTATCCCTACAGGAGCTTGTAAGGCTAAGAAACTAAAAAGGTGAGCATAACGCTCACCTTTTTAGTGATTTTTAACATCAACTTAAAATAATTTAAACTTGTCTTAGTAAAAATATTGATATGATCAGCAACTACTACCATGTTCAATATGAAAAGGAATTTTTATCGAGTCCGTTGCTCTATCAATAAAAAGCTCTGCTGCTTTTATTCCTTTTTCTTCACTGTTTTGATGTACCGTCGTTAACGGTGGTGACGATCGTAAAGCTTCTTCAATACCATCAAATCCTACTACGCTAATATCTTCAGGGATTTTTAAATCCATTGAATGAATTTCATTAATCGCAGCTAATGCAATAAGATCACTCATACAAAGTAAAACATTTGGCCGAGGTGTTGAAGTAAGCGCTTCTCTGGCAGCAATCAACGCATAATGATGATTACTCTTAGGAATATTCCATATCCGATCCGACCTTAAATTAACGTTCAACTCTGCTATTGCTTTTTTATAACCATTCAAACGCTGATGCGAAATAGAACAATCAAAATTTGATGACGGTAATTCATATACACGACAAGTTAAATTTGAATCGATCAATCTTAAACCAAGGATTGCTACATCATCATCTTTTGATTTGATAGCCAATTTCGCAATTTCGTAAGCAGCCCTTTCATTATCTATACCTACTGAGGCCTTACGATGAATATCAAAATCGGCTGTTACAACTTTTTTAGCAGTGGTTCGTAATTGTTCAATAAGCTCAGGGTTTCTTGGACTACCATAACAAATAAAACCATCAACAAAGTCAGCAACAGAATTAATATTGTCTGAAATACCTGAAAATAATAACAAGTTAACTTTGTTCTTTTCGAGAACTGAAGAAACACCTTTAACAAAATCATTAGCAACAGGGTCTGTTATCATGTATTCAACGCTGTCTGGTAGCACCAACGCAACAATATTAAACTTACCGTTTCTTAACGATTGTGCAGCTTTATTAGGACCTGAGTAACCTAGTTTTGCGCATGATGCGAGAATTTCTTCTCTACGTTGTTTAGAGAGTTGGTCTGGTCGATTGAATGCATTTGAAACCGTCGCATTCGACACACCAATTTCATTAGCAATGCTTTTCAGTGTCCACACTTTCTTTTTCGTCATGGTTACCTTATTTGTTCAGCTAAACCGAAATTAAACACAGTTATATTTCATATCAATAGGAAAAGAATCTAATAGATTATGTAGACTAACTGTATATAAGTCATTATTTTCTGTAATCTCTATTTGAGCATTCCTATCAACTAAGTCAACAGTAAGCGTTGCACATTGCTCATTGTTTTTCCAGTTCATTTCCAAAATTGCCCCTTGATTTTTAATGGTAAATTCCCCATTAAATGCGTCACATCGATTACGTAATTGAATAAGACTAATCATTGCCTTAGTAAACGGTTTTTGTAATGCTTGCTTAATATCTTCACTATCAAGATATGGGCGGTTAATATCGCGGCCAATATTAGTTTTTGACAATAATGCCATGGCATTTTTTTCACCTAACAAACCCGCATAATAAACTTGTGGTACACCTGGAGAAAAGAACTGAATGGCTCTAGCAAGTAAATATTCAAAATCATTTTGCCCAAGTGCATCATAATAGGTACAGTTTACCTGATATAAATCAACGTTACTTGCTGCAGCACCCGTTGCTTTTTGGCTTTCACCCGCACTATTTTCATGAATTTTATTCACTAAATCATCAATATCACTTTCAGTGAGTAATCCAGGTTTACCATTCATTGGACCAACATCAATAATGCCAATACCATCATGTGTATCTAATACTGTAATACAATTTTTTGGTGATATTTCTAACCATTTAGTGAGTGCTGTAAAATCTTTACTAAAAAGGCTATGCAATATTAAAGGGGGTAAGGCAAAATCATAAACTCGGTCAACTCGCTTTGCAATATCTATTTGAGTTTTATAGTAAGCATGAATTTCTACAAGGGTTTCAATGCCTAAGTTATTAGCTTTTTTACTTAATTCATCAATAAATTCAAATGTTTTATCAAGCATAAAACAACTTGTTCCTGCCTTTTTAAGTGCGTAACCTGCCGCATCTAAGCGGATCATTTTAATATTATTGTCTGCAAATGTTTTTAAAATACGGTTTAAGTAGTCTTGTCCTATTGTTGAGGTAATATCAATATCAATTTGGTTATCTGTGAATGTTGTCCAAAAGTCGACAGTTTCATTATTTGGTAATGCAAAATTAGTAAAGCAACTACCTGGTCTTGGACGATAAATTTTCTTTCTATCTTCTTCTGTTAAACCATAAGGAAACACTTTATCTTTGGTTAAAAATAAATCCCAAAAAGCAGAATTCTTACCGTTAGCTAATACATCTTTGAATTCATTAGACTTAGCAGACATATGGTTAACAATAAGATCAGCCATCAACTCATGCCCTTCCCCTAATGCTTTTATATCACTCCAATTGCCTAATCGACCATCAACTTGAGTATGATCTATAGGATCAAAGCCCGCATCACTGCCATCAATAGGATAATAAAACGGCAATAAATGAACACCTGAAAACAAATCGGCAAGTTGGTTATTTAAAAGTTTATTTAAGGCCTGGGTATCTGCCCCTGTTATCCTATCGATGTAGGTGATTAGCTGAACATTGTTTTTCATAAGTCTACCATTAAATTTAAAGTTGCATCTTAATCGATTAAGCTCTATCTTTATATACTATGTAACTTTAAGCAAGAATAATTTCAAATTTTTAAGTTACTCTCGGTATTACCTACTCATAATAAAAAATAAATTGTACTGAAATTAGTCACTATAAATATTACAAAGTCCAAACTAATTTTTTCTGTATCATTTAGAATCTAACAAGGGGATCATAAAAATGACAATAACATCTAATACTGCACCGTTATCTTTTAAAGAAAAAGTTGGTTATGGAATGGGAGATATGGCATCTAACTTTTATATGGGGTTCTTTGCGCTGTTTCTTCTTTATTATTACACTGATGTATACGGTATTTCTGCAGCGGCAGCTGCAACTATGTTATTAGTAACCAAATTTATTGATGCCATTAGTGATCCTGCCATGGGTTTACTAACCGATCGCACATTCACTAAGTGGGGTAAGTATCGCCCTTATTTACTTTGGATGGCCATTCCTTATGCATTGCTCGGCTATCTATTATTTTTAGGTCCTGAATTTGGTAACACAGGCAAACTAATTTTTGCTTATGTTTCATATTCATTAGTGATGCTAGCTTATACAGCGATTAATGTTCCTTATTCTGGTTTAATGGCGGTTATTCATCCAGAATCAGGTGAACGTACCAAAGCAGCTCAATTTAGGTTTATTTTTGCTTCAATTGGTTCATTGGTTGTTGGTGCTTCAGCTAAGCCTTTAGTTGAGTTTTTAGGCGGTGGTGATGAGCTACTCGGTTTTCGCCTAACTATCATTTTATTTGCTGTACTTTCAGTTATTGTGTTTTGGTATACATTTGCAGTAACAAAAGAAAGAATAATGCCTAAAAAGCATAAGGTAAGTATTAAGGAAGATATGGCTAATTTATTAGCCAATAAGTCATGGTTGATACTGGTATGTACGGGTATTTTCGTTGTAATTGGTTTGGTTGCTCGTTTTGCATCAATTACTTATTACACCAAATATTATATGGGGGATGATGGCACAAATATTTTATTGTGGATGGATCAAACCACGCTTATTATTTCATGCGGCTTGTTAGGTCAACTCTGTGGCGCACTGGTTACCCCCATATTGGTAGCACGCTTTGAGAAGCATAGATTAATGTTTACCATCAATTTATTCCATGCAATATTATTATTCTTCGGTTTTACTATTTCGTCCGATAATCTTGCACTAACAATCATAATTCATACTTTAGGCATAACCACTTTCGGTATTGCAATTACATTGTTATTCACCATGTATACTGATTGCGTGGAGTACGGTGAATGGAAAACTGGTAACAATAGCGCAGGTTTAACTGTATCAGCATCAATGTTTTCATTGAAATTTGGTTCAGCTGTTGGCGGAGCATTGCCTGGCTTTATCCTTGCCGCATTTGGTTTTATTGCTAATCAACACCAAACGCCAGAATCAATCGAAGGTATACGTTATATGTTTAACATTTTACCTGCTATTTTCTTCCTACTTGGGGCTGTATTAATTCTTTTCTATAAGATAGATAGTAATCAATTAAAACAGATTGAACATGAACTAGCTAAACGCCGCACACAACCTGAGCATCATTAATAACAAGTCTATTGATTAACGTCTCGGCATAACATCCGTTGACGTTATACCTATACAGTTTACTGTAACAACCACTTCAAACAACAGAACGTTAAAACTAAATTATTCTATTTATCAAACTATTAGTAAAAAAATCAAATGAAATATAAAAAACACTTGCAAGATCACCATAATTCAAACTACCATTAAACTTAATCGATTAAGTTAAAAATATAACGAGAGCTTTTTCAGATTATAAACATATACTTTAAAAACATGGGGTGAGAACATGAACAAAGTTACATATAAAAAATTAATATTAAGTACATTAGCCATAGCTGTCTGTTCGAGCTTAAGTGCAGCAGAAACTAATAAGACAGAAGAAATAAAAGCCAAAGGAATTGATTTTGAAAAAATTGTTGTTACTGGCTCGGTGGGGCGTGGAACAACA
Organism: Colwellia sp. E150_009; assembly: GCF_053543955.1. Lineage (NCBI taxonomy): Bacteria > Pseudomonadati > Pseudomonadota > Gammaproteobacteria > Alteromonadales > Colwelliaceae > Colwellia > Colwellia sp. E150_009. The sequence continues at coordinate 36,625 of NZ_JBHFOM010000015.1, read as the reverse complement.
GTGATGGAATCAAGTGTCTCTGTAAGTAGCATATCAGCAGATCAAATTGAAATAGCCACACCACGAAGTAGTGCAGAAGCATTTAGAAATATCCCAGGTGTTCGAGCAGAAGCATCAGGAGGTGACGGTAACGCTAACCTTGCAGTACGTGGACTTCCTGTAGCAGCTGGTGGTGCAAAATTCATGCAGATTCAAGAAGATGGCTTACCCATACTACAATTTGGTGATATTGCTTTTGGTAACACCGATATTTTCTTGCGTATTGATTCAACAATGGACTCTATTGATGCCATTCGTGGTGGTTCTGCATCAACTCTTGCTACAAACGCACCAGGCGGCATAATTAATATTGTAAGCAAAACAGGTGAAGGTGATGAAGGAAGTATTGCAACAACCATTGGCTTAGATTACGACTCTACTCGCACAGATTTTCAATTTGGCGGTGAAATTAATGACTCTACCTATTTTCATGTTGGCGGCTTCTACCGCCAAGGTGAAGGTGTACGTGATACAGGTTATACGGGTAATAAAGGAGGTCAAATAAAAGCAAATATCACCAAAGAATTTAGCGATGGATATGTTAGACTATATTTTAAACACCTAGATGATACGACAACTGCTTATTTACCTATGCCTGTACATGCCGATGGTTCTTCAGTAGCAGGGTTTGACGCATCTACTGGAACTCCACATACGCCATACCACACCTCGATGATTACAACGGATGGTGCTGGTAACGGACGTCTTTCTGACATGCGAAATGGTATGAGCCCGAAAGTTGATGCGCTTGGTTTTGAAGCCGTGTTTGATTTAGGCAATGACTGGTCTGTTGAAAACAGAATGAGGATTTCTCGCACAAAAGGTAGCTTCACGGGTCCATTTCCTGAAAGTATTCAAAGTAGCCAAGGCCTTGCGGAAAGTATAGCGGGTGCAGGTGCTACATTAACTTACGCAAATGGCCCAGAAGCCGGTAATGCTTATACAGCTGCCAACCTCATGCGTATTCATTCATTTGATGTTGAAATGACTGACTTAGATTTTATGGTTAACGACTTCAAAGTAACTAAAACGATAAATGATACTAGTTATACATTCGGTATGTACAATTCTACACAAAATATCGAACAATCTTGGCTTTGGAACTCTTACCTTTACGAGGTTAAGGGTCAAGATGCGGCACTTGTTGATGTAACTGCCGCTGATGGCACAGCATTTTCTGATAATGGTGTTATTGCTTATGGTGTTCCTGCGTGGGGTAATTGTTGCACACGTAATTATGACTTAGCCTATTCAATCACAGCTCCATACGCATCGTTTAGTACAAGTTTTGATAACATAAATATTGACGGTAGTGTTCGCTTTGATAGCGGTACTGCAACGGGTTCTTTCTCAGGTGCAGCTCAATCAACTGTTGACATGAACGGTGACGGTACTATACATCAAATAGAATCAAGTGTTTCAAATGTAAACAATGCTGCTGCTAACAATGTAAATTATGATTGGAGCTACGTTTCATATTCTTTGGGCGCTAACGTTAAAATTAATGACGATTTAGCTGCCTTTGGTCGTATCAGTAAAGGCGCTACTGCTAATGCTGATCGTTTAGCCTTTGGTAAAATTGATGGTGCTGGTGTTGCAAAGGATGAGGATATCTATGATGAAGTTGACCAGTTAGAGCTTGGTGTTAAATTCCGTCAAGATGAACTATCTGTATTTGCGACTGCGTTCTTTGCGCAAACTCAAGAACAAAACTTTGAAGCAACCAGTCAAAGATTTTTTGACCGTGAATATGAGTCAAAGGGTATTGAAATAGAATCAACTTACTATATTGGTGATTTTGATGTACGAGCTAACTTAACGTGGACTGATTCTGAAATAACAAAAGATGCACTTAACCCTTCTGTTGTTGGTAATACACCAAGAAGACAAGCAGATATTGTTTACTCAATAACTGGTCGCTATAACTTTGACCAAGGCTCTGTTGGACTGAACGTAATCGGTACCACAGATTCATTTGCGCAAGATAACTTTGACCAAACCGATCCTGATGCACTGATGTTAGATGCCTACGCACAAGTGAATGCATTTGCTCAATATAATCTTTCAGACTCATTCAGTGTATCTTTAAATGTTAATAACTTATTTGAAACAGTGGGCATCACCGAAGCAGAAGAAGCTACAGCCGCAACTAATAAAACAATTATTCGTGCACGCTCAATACAAGGACGTTCCACAAGTTTAACGCTTAAATACGATTTTTAAGCATTAAATTTAAAACTTTACAGAAAGTAAGGTAAGTAATAAACAAGCCCATTTTATATGGGCTTTTTTTAAAAGGTATATTTATGATTTCTTTACTCAGTTATGGTGAAGTGTTGGTAGATTTTTTACCAACAACTAATAACAATCCTAGTTACATTCCATTAGCAGGAGGTGCGCCTGCAAATGTTGCAGTTGCCTATGCAAAATTAGGTGGAATAGGCTATTTTGCAGGGGGAATTAGCAAAGATAATTTTGGTAATATGCTAATACAACAACTAGAACATGAAGGGGTTAATACTACTTTTGTCAAAAGAATACCTGATGCTAATACTGCGTTAGTGCTAGTCAGCTTAGACCAATATGGTGAGCGAACATTCAACTTTTATCGCCATAATACAGCTGACACCTATTACGGAAAAACACAAATAGATAACATCGATTGGCAAAATGTTGGTATTTTTCATTATTGTTCAAACACACTCACAAATGAATCAATGTATCTTGATACACTCTACGCCATACAAAATGCAAAAAGTAACAATGCTTTAGTCAGTTTTGATGTTAATTTACGCCAACAACTCTGGCATAACTTAGCATTACTACCTGAGTATGTTGAAGCCTGCATACAAAAAAGTGATGTAGTAAAGTTAAGTAAAGATGAAGCTAAATATTTAGCTAATATTAAAAAAGTAACTATTGAAGATTATGTAAATTATTTATTATCACTAGGAGCCAAGCTCATCATTATTACAGATGGAGAAAATGCAGTTAACGTAACCAGCACCCACTTTTCCGAAAAGCTTAATGTTCCTAAAGTATCAGCACTTGATACAACAGGCGCAGGCGATAGTTTCATTTCAGGCTTTCTGTTTTCATTAACTCAATCAATTAATGATAATATACAGCCAGCAACATTATTTGATGCTATTGAACAACCTCACCATGTAACTACGGCTGTTTTATTTGGGGCTAAATGCGGTGCTTTTACTTGTCAGAAAAAAGGAGCCTTTACAGCACTACCTTACATAACTGACTTGTAATTCACGTTAAAAAATTATTAAAAAATACAATATATGTACTTATTCAACTTCAGCATTGTGCAAATTGCACAATGCGTTTATTTTATTGATCTCTTTAAATAAAGTAGATAATACCAATCTCACTAACTATGTGATCATTTCTACTGGTTAAAACAACCAACTACTGCGTTATTTATTTAATAAGTAGAACAACTAGTTATTAAAATAAGCACCTTGTATTTGGCTGTTTTTCCTACGTATAAAGTAGGTCACCTAATTAATGAAACTAATGGTATAACTTACGATATAATGATTGTTAAACCATCATTATATCGGGAAAATAACGATTGAATGCCCACATGAAAATTGATTATTTACATAGTATTGAGCAGATACCTGTTGCGCAATGGCACAACTTAAACCAATCAACTTGCCCTTTCCTTCTTTATGATTTTTTTAGCGCCCTTGAAGCAAGTCAGTCTGTGAGTATTCAGCAAGGATGGGAACCGCATCATTTAGTAGCATCAGTTAATGAAGAAATAATCGCATTTATGCCGTTGTATTTAAAAAATCATTCTTGGGGCGAGTATGTCTTTGATTGGGATTGGGCCGATGCTTTTCAGCGCTATAATATTAATTACTATCCTAAACTAGTGGCGACTATTCCGTTTACACCAGTTAGTAGCGATAAAGTGTTTTCTTCAACACTGCATATTGATGATTTATTTTCCCACTTAATTAAACATTGCCAACAAAAAGATATTAATAGCTGGCATATTTTGTACTGCAATGAAGTCAAAGCGGCTTTACCTAACGATGTTTACCAGCGCAATACAGTACAATTTCACTGGTTTAATCGTGGTTACCAATCATTCAACGATTTTCTTGACACTTTTACCTCACGTAAACGGAAAAACACCCGAAAAGAAAGACTATCAATCAGCCAACAAGGAATAAAAATTCGCCAATTAAAAGGAGATGAAGTAACTCTTAAAGACATAGATTTTTTTTATTTAACCTACCAACTTACTTATTTAAAACGAGGTCATCAACCCCATTTGAACTTTGATTTTTTTAAACAAATTTTTAATACCATGTCAGAAAATATTTTATTAATCATTGCCAGTGATGAACAAGAAGATGTTGCCTGTGCTTTGTTTTTGTACAACAGCTCTCACCTTTATGGTCGTTACTGGGGCTGCACTAAAGCGTATAGCAATTTACACTTCGAGCTTTGCTATTATCAAGGCATAGAGTTCTGTATTAACAATAAGATAAGTACATTTAATCCCGGCACTCAAGGTGAACATAAAATAAAACGAGGCTTCGAACCCGTTTTAACACATTCATATCATTGGATCAAACACCCTGATTTTAAAGAAGCGATTAAAAATTTTTGTCAACAAGAGCAAATGCATATGTTAACGTATCAACAACAATGTCAGCAGTTATTACCTTTCAAAAAGTAACGCCTATCACCATAAGAAAAAAAAATGAATAAACCTTTCTCGCAAGCATGTGAAAATAATAAACGTCCAATTTTAAGCTATTTAGCCAACATTTTTGCTAACAAAAAACAGGTATTGGAAATAGGGTCAGGCACTGGCCAGCACGCCAGTTATTTTGGTCAGCACCTACCAAACCTAATATGGCAAACCAGTGATTTATTAGAAAACCATCAAGGTATTAACTTATGGTTAGATGAAGCAAACTGCCCTAATGTACTCAGGCCTATTGTTATTGATTTAAATAAACCATGGCATATTTCTCAAAAGAATTTGCCCCTTGATGGTTTATACACAGCCAATACGCTGCATATTATTAGCTGGCCATTAGTGATTAAATTTTTTCAAGCGATAAAAGATAATTTACCCTCATCGGCAACAATTTGTATATATGGCCCGTTTAACTATCATGGAAAATTTACTAGCGAAAGCAATGCTAATTTTGATGTGTGGCTTAAAGAAAGAGATGTAAACAGTGGGATTCGTAATATCGAAGACATTATATCACTCGCCAACGACGCTAGGCTTTATTTAGTTGACGATTACGCTATGCCAGCCAATAACCGTCTTCTGGTATTTACAAAAAAATAAGTATAAATATTCTGCTGATCTATTTTGCTAGTGCTAATTCAGCATTCAACGCTTTTAAATTATTAGCAATATCTTCAGCTGCCGTTTTCGGGTTAATGTCATCATCTATTTTCAATATTTTCCCTTCTTTTGAAATATAAAAAGTCACTCGGCTTGCAACACCCATAAAGTTCAACACATCGTATGCTTTCGCTGTTTCTTTGGTGGGATCACTAAGCATCGGAAAATCTGCGCCTGTTTTTTTGGCAAAATCTCGGTTGTCATCAAGGGGGTCAACACTGGCCATAAAATAGCTTGCATTATACTTTCTGATCAAGTGTCCTTTCTCTACCAGTGATTTACACTCAAATGTGCAACCACGGGTATTAGCCATAGGATACCAAGCTAAAATAACTACTTGCTTACCTTTGTAATCGCTTAATTGATAATAATCGCCTGTGGTAGCTTGTAAATTAAAGTTTGGCGCTTGCTCACCTATTTTCAAATCTGTTGCCAATACACTAAAACAGCTAAATACTGCAAATAGAGTACATGCCAATGTAGTCATTTTTTTCATTTGAGTTACCTTTAAATAACTAAAAATATTTATTGTCTTGATTCAATATACATTATTTGAACCAATTTACCTAAAACAACGCAAATAAGTACTATAGACATAAAACTAGTGAGAAGGTAAAAATGGTAGAGCTAAACGATAAATATCGCTTAACCCTGTTATAATCTAGGATTAAAATACACTAGCCATGGGTATGTCTCTCTTTAAGGACTTTGATTATCATGTACTGCTTGGGTTACAGAAATACATACCAACCTTTGTGCTAAAATTTATTAAAATTAGTTCAATTCATGGCTCAAGATAAATCAAAATAGTTGACGTATATGCAATTTATCTTTGTACAAGATACCTTTTTAATTTTATAAAACCTTTTATCTCAAAGTTTAATTAACAAAGATAAATAGCTAATAGTAGGTATAAATAAATGTTATCACTCTATCCAGCCATAGAGCCTTTTAATCATTATCATTTAAACGTGACGAATGATGCCACTGCAAGTGAAGAACCTGCGGGAAAACATCAAATTTACATTGAACAATGTGGAAATCCCTTAGGAATTCCTGTGGTGTTTTTGCATGGTGGTCCTGGTTCAGGTTGTCAACCAAAGCACCGGTGTTATTTTGATCCTGCGCTGTATCATATCATTTTATTTGATCAACGAGGCTGCGGACGTTCTCGTCCTTATGGCTCTTTAGCGCAAAATACAACCGCACACATTATTGACGATATGGAGTTAATACGACAACATATTGGTATTGACAAGTGGTTAGTCTTTGGAGGGTCTTGGGGGGCAACATTAGCTTTATGTTATGCACATCAATTTCCTGAGCAGGTATCTGGCTTATTATTACGTGGAGTATTTCTTGCCCGTAAACAAGATATTGATTGGGTTTATAGCGAAAATGGCGCAGCAAAAATTTTTCCTGAAGCTTGGAGTCACCTAGTTGCCGATTTACCTTGTTTACAACAAGCTCAGCCCCTAGCTGAAGTCTATCAACAACTTACTAGTGGTGATACTAAGTTATCAAACACTATATTTAATAAATTACAATACTGGGAAGCAAGTCTTATCTATTGGCAGGAGCTAGTTAGCATAGAAGAGTTTAACTTAGCGCAAACCAATGTGAAACAGTTAGCAACAACGGTACAAGACAAAATCCCTGCTATTATTCAGCTCCATTATTCAATGAATGAATGCTTTATAGCAACAACACCTCTGCTTGAGTGTATCTATAATATTCGACATATACCAACAACAATCATTCATGGTCGCTACGATATGGTGTGTCCTCTTGAACAAGCATGGCAATTAAAAAAACATTGGCCTGAAGCCCAATTATTAATTATTGAGATGGCCGGACATGTTGCCGATGAACCTAAAATTACTGATGCGTTAATAAAGGCAACAAACGCTTTTGCAAAACGTTAGTAAACAATATTAAACAGCCATATCAATAAGTTATATTATTTACAGGAGATATTTTTAGTAATCAGTGTTTTTCTAGTGCTCGCCGCATCATTTAATAAGTAGCCTCTAAATACCTAAAAATTGAGTTTCCCTAATAGTCTTATTGCTAAGGGGGCCTGAAGACCCCTCTATTTCCACCTAAAGTATAATGTTTAATAAATAAGATTTAAATATAGTAAAAGGGTACTTGTTAAAAAATAAGTAATACTAGAATCACTACTATTAATCAGCGAGGAATACCTTATGTGGATCAAACCAAACTTTGAAGAAATGCGTTTAGGATTTGAAGTAACGTTATACATCAGTAATCGTTAATTTTTGAAAAAAAATCAGAATAAATTAATAAGAATAAATTACCTCAGTTATTACAAATTTTTAAATACTGAGGTAATTAGTTACAGCTCATTAATTTCCTACTTTCCCTTTGTCTTGATCTCGAGGCACATATGAAGATTTTAGTTCTAGGCTCAGCTGCAGGTGGTGGATTTCCTCAATGGAATTGTCACTGTGCAAACTGTAAAGGTTTACGTGACGGTACTATTAAAGCAACAGCACGTACTCAATCATCTATTGCCGTTAGCTCAAATGGAAAAGACTGGGTATTAATCAATGCCTCTCCCGATATTCGTGAACAAATAAATAAATCGGCACAACTTTGGCCCGAGCAAGAGAGTCGCGGTACTAATATTCGTGCGGCAATTTTAACTGACAGCCAGATAGATCACACCACAGGGCTATTAACCCTACGTGAAGGACTGCCGCTTGATGTGTATTGCAGTGACGTTGTCTATGAAGATTTATCAACGGTTTTTCCCTTATTCAATTTGCTAGAACACTGGCACGGCGGACTGAACTTTAACAAAATTGATACCGAACAACGACAAGAATTTAGCGTGAAGGGAGTTGATGGTATCGGATTTGTCCCTGTTATTATTGAATCTAATGCCCCTCCCTATTCACGTTATCGCGATAAAGTAGTCGCAGGTAATAATATCGGTTTAAAAATAATAGATAAAAGTACGGGTAAGTATTTATTTTATTTACCAGGCATTGTTGAAAGCACGCTAGAAGTAGAACGCATATTATCTGAAGCAAGTTGTGTACTTATTGACGGTACCTTATGGTTAGACGATGAAATGATTACTCAAGGTGTTGGCACTAAATTAGGCTCAGAAATGGGGCATATGCCAGTCAATGGTGACTATGGTACAGTCGCGCTATTGAATAAATTTACGATTGATAGAAAAATTCTCATACACATCAATAACACTAACCCTATTTTAAATGAAGAGTCTCCTCAACATCAATTTGTTTTAGACAATGGTGTAGAGATTGCCACCGATGGCATGGAAATAACAATTTAATATCAATTATAGGATGCATTTTTATGCAAGCTTGGACTAGAGAACAGTTTGAACAAAAACTTAAAGACAAAGGTCAGCTATACCATATCCATCACCCTTTCCACATTGCAATGCATCAAGGTGAATGTAGTAAAGAAGAAATTCAAGGTTGGGTTGCAAATCGCTTTTATTACCAACTGAATATACCAATTAAAGACGCTGCCATAATGGCTAATTGTCGTGATATGGAGACTAGGCGTTTATGGGTTCAACGTATTTTAGATCACGATGGTTGTGTTGGTGATGAAACATTAGGTGGTATTGAAGCTTGGTTACGTTTAGGTGAAGCGGTCGGTTTAGATAGACAAGATTTATTAGATGAAAAGTTTGTACTTCCTGGTGTCCGTTTTGCGGTAGACGCTTATGTTAACTTTGCTCGCAGAGCTAACTGGCAGCAAGCAGCTTGTTCATCGTTAACCGAAATGTTTGCACCTGAAATACACCAAAGTCGTCTTGATAGTTGGCCACAAAATTATCCGTGGATAAAGCCTGAAGGATTGAGTTACTTTCAAATGCGTTTGTCTCAAGCGCGTCGTGATGTAAATCATGGTTTAGAAATAACATTAAATCATTTTACTAGCCAGCAAGCACAAGAAGAAGCGTTAAATATTTTGCAGTTTAAGCTAGATATTTTATGGAGCATGTTAGATTCAATGACCCTAGCTTATCAACAAGGTAGAGCTCCTTATCAGACGATATTAGGTCAAAGCGTTGTTAATAATCCTATTTACCATAAAGGAGTATTCAAGTGATGACAGCAATAACTTCAAAAAAAATTAGCCCCACAATGATACCCTCACTTAACCCTTTGTTTCGCTTTCAATGGGAAAAAGCGCAAGATTGCTTTGTATTATTATTTCCAGAAGGTATGGTTAAACTCAATGGTGGTGCAGGTGAAATTATGCAACTTATTGATGGTAAACAAAGCGTACAAAAAATTATTGACACACTGCATAGTAAATTTCCTGACGCTGCTGATTTGGCGCCAGATGTAAATGAATTTATCGCTAACGCTATTGAAAAAAAGTGGATTTATCATGACTAATCCATCAGTGATCGACAAAAAAAAACAAAATCCACCCGCTATTGTTGGGCCACCGCTTTGGTTACTCGCAGAATTAACTTACGACTGTCCGTTACACTGCCCTTATTGTTCAAACCCGCTACAATTAACTGAAACAAAACATGAGTTAACGACACAACAGTGGTACAAAGTATTTAGTCAAGCAAGAGAGTTAGGGGCAGTACAGCTAGGTTTTTCTGGTGGAGAGCCTTTGTTACGTAAAGATTTAGAAGAACTGGTGAAATACTCCAGAGAGCTCGGTTTTTATACTAACTTAATAACCTCGGGCATTGGTCTCACCGAAAAGCGTTTAGGTAAATTAAAAAAAGCGGGATTAGATCATATTCAAATAAGCTTTCAGGGCGCTGATCCTGAATTAAATGATGCCATTGCAGGTAGAGGGGATGCGTACCAACAAAAATATAATATGGCTAAATCAGTTAAAGCGCAAGGTTATCCTATGGTACTTAACTTTGTTTTGTCCAAACAAAACCTTGAACAAATTACAGATATTATGCGCCTAAGTTGTGAGCTAGAAGCCGATTATGTTGAGTTAGCAACCGCACAATATTATGGTTGGGCCTATGAAAATCGTGATCATTTATTGCCGTCACGAGAACAGTTAGTTGAGGCGGAGCGCCTTGTTAATGAATTTAGAGAGCAACAACAAGGCAAAGGACCGAATTTTATTTTTGTTACACCAGATTATTTTGAAACCCGCCCCAAAGCGTGTATGAATGGCTGGGGATCAACCTTTTTAACGGTAACACCAGATGGCTCGGCTTTACCTTGTCATAGCGCAAAGATGTTACCACTGACTTTCCCCAATGTGAAAGACAAATCTATTGCCAATATATGGCAACAAGATTTTTCTTTTGATTATTTTCGCGGTGATCATTGGATGCCACAACCGTGTAAAAGTTGTGATGAAAAAGAAAAAGATTTTGGTGGTTGTCGCTGTCAGGCCTTTATGATGACTGGCGACATGCATAAAACGGATCCTGTTTGCAGCAAATCTGAAGATCACCATTTAATTCAGCAAGCTATTGAAAGTGCAATTCAACCCTCAAAACCAATAATTAAGCGAGTTAATCAAAAAGCGATACAGCATGCTAAAAATACACAGTTAAATATCGCACGTATAAAAGTATAATAATGTCGGCTTCAGCATTGATAACACAGAGCAAATGACAGAAAATATTTATTGCCATGAAAATGGTTTAAAACACATTAATCTTGTTGATGATGGAGGTTTTAGTGCCCTTTTTGTGGTTAACACACCTATATTTGATAACAGTGGTGTCGCTCATGGCGTTGAACATATGGTTTTTCGTCGCAGCACTGCTTTTCCACAACCAGAAACTTTATTTCAACTAACATCACTCACAGACGCTAAAATTAATGCATCAACATTTGCTAATAAAACTTATTTTCATTGTCAAAGTCAATGTTATCATACGTTTATGCTGGCTGTTAATTACTTACTTAATGGCTTATTTGATCCTATTTTTGATACTGAAGATTTACGTTGTGAAATTCACGACGGGGATAATAAAGGTGTTATTTATCAAGAATTAATTGGTAAAGAACAAGCGAATAATGAAAAAAATCAGAGTACACACAAAAGTGATGCTAATCAATTTAGTTACGGTGGTATTAGCACATCAATTGGTAAATTATCACTTAACGACTTAATAGCTTTTCATCAACATTATTATCGAGCAAGTAATATCATATTAGTAACCGCCAATGCTAATGTTGAACAAATAGCACACTTAATTGACTTATTACCCAAGCAAACTGAACTACCTACACAGGTGAAAATAGAAATAGAGACACAAAAAAAACAGTCACTAAATAGAGAACCAAATAACGCAAAAAATCATACGTCCAGGAGGATTCAAGAAAGTGAAAATAATGACCCCCATCAAAAGAAGTATTCTTCAGCAATCAACAAACTTATTCGTGTTTATTATTTTTGGTTAGAAAACCCTTACTGTAAAAAAATTAAGCATATTAAAAAACAATTAACTACCAACAAAGAGAGTTTACTAGTAAATACTCAACGTGATTTAATTCCTGCTTTAATAAACTTGTCTACAAAGCTAGCGAAGAACATAGATACAAATACGCTTTATCTCAAAATATCAACAGAGCCACCATCACTTCCCAACTTATTTACCACATTATGTCAACAAGCTAAGGCATCCTTAACTAGTAATATATCTAATAATATTAGTCATGGGTATGCAACTGACCAGCGTAATGCGTTATGGCTAACAAATATAAAGGCTACTGATGAAGTAATCGCTAATATTACTAGCTACATTATTAGTGCATCCCCATATTTCTTAGCACCTCGCTGTCAAGGTCTTTGCTATGCAACTCAAGCATTAACAATTGAAAAATCGTCTTATTTCGTTATATATAGTGCTTTTAATGTGGATCCTAATTACCAGCTAAAAGCACTTCCTCATTGTTTATTAAGATTAAGCCAAGATGATAGTTTTATTAGCATGAGTTTAGCACTAGCTAAAATTAAATACCGCCAAGCTTACCAAGTTAATAATAGCCACGTAATGAATATAACTGTTTCCGATATATCTGTTTACTTACAAACCCTAATCAATAAAAACTTAAAATAGCCATAGACAGATTTGTTGGGAATGTTCAATTCAACACTTTAATTTGTTTTGTTGAATTAACTCTAATATGAGTTTGAAAATAATACTTATCAGTTTTCTTACCATTAGACAAAAACCAAATTTTAACTTGTTTAGCTTCCCCAATAACTTCAATATTTTTATTAATGAAGAATACTTCAGGTGAGGCACCATACTTTTTTCTAAATGCTGTAATAGTTTTAGGGTGAAGTGCTACCGTAATACTTCTTCTATCTCTGTAATCTAACTCAGTGTTTAAATAAACAATCCCCTTCTCTATAGCTGCGGCTTTTATTGAAAATTGAAAGGTCCCCTTTACACCTCTAGGCGCATTTTCTTCTGTTTGTTCAATTAATTGCATAACATCAGTTGATACTGAACTTGAAGCTAGTTTTGGTACTGCTGTACATGCAGATAAAACTAAAATTGATAATAATATTAAATACTTCATTGAAATTACATCCTTGTTTATATGTTGATTTTTACTGTTTTACCAATGCTGATTTTACTATGGCAAAACCAATAAGTCCTAATATTGCCCCCGTAACCTTATCAATATAATAAGCCGCTTTAGTAAATTTAGTTCGTATTTTTCGAGTTGAAAGCAAAAAAATAATTGATAAATCCCATAAGAATACAATAATGGTCATCCAAATTCCCAAGCCTAATTTAAAAGCAAAGCCTACCTCTGGAGTAAGTACTACCGTGAAAAGACTTAGGTAAAAGAGTAAATTTTTGGGATTTAATATTCCAGACATAAATCCTGTAATAAACTCCTTTAAAAAGGTCGATTTACTAACTATATTATTTTGAGACTCTACAATATCTAGATTATCATATGAACTTTTACGAGCACGTAAAGCTTGTACAGCAAGATAAATCAAGAAGAATCCACCGATAATTTTTAACGCAATCATTACAGGCACAGAAGCGGCCAAAATTGAACCTACACCAATTAAACATAAGCCAATATACACCGCATTAGCTGATGCAATACCTAGTGCCACACCAATAGCATTTTTACCTTTGTTTTTAATCGCACTTTTTACCACAAGGACAAAATCAGGCCCGGGGCTTAGCAAAGCAAAAAAATGAGCTATTGCAACGGTAACAAAAATACCAAGTAAGTTTACGTCCATATGAATCACCTTTTAATAAATACTTGAAGTGTATAGAAAAATTCTACTTTATCACCCTATTAAGATAATAAAAATTGTTAGTTAAAATAAATGACGGTAGAGAGTAAACCTATTGTTCATTATTTTTTAAATTACTTATACAACAAAACTTCTACTCGAGTGGCCAAATTAACAGCTCAATCTAGTAACTTGCTAACGGGAAAAACGTATCACTATAGTATCACACGAACTGAGGGTTACAACTAACAACGATAGCCAAGAAAAATAGGAGTATTGCCCTAATGCAGCGAGGTCATCGCGTGATTATTGGTCACCCGATTTAGAACAAAGATGTGCTTAAGCAAACGAAAAGAAATCATCGGACATCCATTCTAAATAACCTGATAAGTTTCCCGATCTGATCACAATGTTACTTAAAAGTTCAATTTATAATACTCTTGCCCTACACTGTTACCTAGTATTTTTTATTTTATCTAAATGTAGATCAGAAAATTCTGATAAGCGTCTAAGTTTAATATAAGACATTTCATATTTTTTATCGGAAAATTCGAAAGCGGGTGGAACGACAATCGTTTTCATATTTGCTTTAATCGCTGAAATAACTCCTGAAATAGAATCTTCAAATGCAATGCACTTTGAAGGTTCAACTTTTAGCTTTTTTGCTGTAGATAAATATACTGCGGGATCAGGCTTTCCATTAATTTCATCCTCCGAAGAAGAAATAGCATGAAAATAATGAGCAATATCAAGTTTTTCTAAAACTATAGGAATTAATCTAGAAGGAGCATTAGTTGATAAACCTATTTTAAATTTTTTTTCATAAAAAAAATCTAAAACATCCTTAACTCCTTCCATTGGTGTACCTTTGGTAGAAATAAGTTTTGCAACATGATCTACAACTTCACTTTCAACTTGCTCTAAACTTTTACCTGACCAAGGAAAAAGATCATACCAAAATTCAGTTACTTCTCGTGTAGTCATTGAGGCTGTTTTAGACGAAAGTTCTTTAGTCACTTCAACTCCAACAGATGAAAAAACTTGTTTTTCAGCTTCTTTCCACATCGGCTCTGAATTGATCAATGTCCCATCCATGTCAAAAATTACGGCTTGCATCATATTGATTCCATTTACCCCTTTAGTATTTATGCGACACATAGTTTTTTGTTGCTTTACCATAATAAAAGTCACTTGAATTAATCATTGAGACTTATCTTTACTAGGTTTTGACTGTTATTTTTCTTGCTAAGTTTTTAGGTATTGCATACTTAAAATCCGCCAACAGGTTTTAAACTGGGTTATCTATATCCACAAACACAACCTCAATACCCTGCTCTTTTGCTATGTATTCGCCCAAAGCTTTAACGCCATAACGTTCGGTAGCATGATGACCTGCTGCAAAGAAATGAATGTCCATTTCATGGGCAATATGCGTCGTTTTTTCAGACACTTCACCTGAAATAAAGGCGTCTATACCAAGTTCTGCCGCTAATTCAATATAATCTTGACCTCCGCCAGTACACCAAGCAACCGTTTTAATTTTTTTATTAGACGGAGGGGCAATATGTAAACAAGTTCGGTTAAGTTTTTCACTAATTATCTGTGACAATTGTTCACCTGAACTCGGGCTAGCTAGTTTACCTTGTATTGCCACACTTAATTCATTCCCTAATTCAAGTGGCCCTGTTATTTCTATATTTAACAATTTAGCTAATTGTGCGTTATTACCTAATATTGGGTGAATATCAAGAGGTAAATGATAAGCAAATAAGTTAATGTTATGCTCAAGCAAAGACTTAATGCGTGTATGTTTCATGCCACGAATAACATAAGACTCGTTTTTCCAAAAATAACCATGGTGCACTAATAATGCATCAGCTTTTTCATCAATCGCTCGATTAATTAATGCTTGTGACGCCGTAACACCTGTCACTATTTTTGTTATTTCATTTTTACCTTGTATTTGTAGTCCATTCGGGGCGTAATCTTTAATTCGTGCTGGAGATAATAAATTATTTAAATATTGTTCAAGCTTGTTTCTATTCATTGTTTTAATCTTTTTAATTGTTTATAGAGATTACTTTACAAAGCCGTTTTATTTCTATTTTTAGTACTTGAATGAACGTTCATTGTAGGCACTTTAACGGGATTAAATCGTGCTCTAATTTGCCATTTAGGTTTTATCGGGGTTAATGGTAATACCCTTTTTTTAGCAATAATAATATACACGGAACCAAAACTAGTTAAATAGTTACTGGCAAACTTATGCCAAAAACTTGTGCTTCCTTTTTTATTCATTTTACCTGTTAAACTGCTATGTAAACAACGTTCATCAGTCAAAATTTCAAACCCCATTAAATGCAGCCAATCTTTAACGCGCATAGGCGAAAAAAAGTGTTCATTCCATGGGCTTTGTTTTTTTCTATAAGGTATCACCCTGTTGAGCCCAGCCAAAGACAAAGGATTAAATCCTGTAATAATAAGGTAGCCATTGGGGATAAGCGCCCGGTTTGCCTCTCGAATCACGTGATGGGGATCAAGTGAAAACTCTAAAACATGGCTTAATAAACAAACATCCACGCTGTGTTCAAGCAGTGGTAAATCATCTAGCTCACCTACAATGTTAGCTTTATAGTCGGTTACAGAGTCAGCGATTAAAGGGTTAAAACAACTTACTTGGTGCTTTATTGGACTTGATTGACACGATATTTCATGACTTAATGCACCAATTTTAAGTAAGTGATAACCAAAAAATCGTTGCCACCAAGGTTTTAACACCTCATCAATTGCCGACAAAATAATATTGCCATTAGGTAAGTCTTGCCATGATTGAGGGTAATTGGGTTGTCTAAATGCTAAGGCTGGCTTCATATAGCTAAGTTATTTCAATTGGTATTACTGATAAACTCAGTATAATTAACTCTATATCTTAAGCAAGAAGCAAGTTGGAAATTTTAGATGAGCGAAATTAAAATAAACAATGCAACCGTTCCTCCAGAAAATGTAACTGATTTGAACGTTAGGGCCTTAAACGCTTTTACTGATAATTATATTTGGTCTATTGAGAATAACACACAAGTGGCGATAGTCGACCCTGGCGATGCTGAGGTATGTATTCACTATTTGGAAACTCATCAAAAAATACTTAACACAATATTAATTACTCATCATCATGCAGATCATACTGGTGGTATAAAACAACTATTAGCTTATTGTAAACAAAAGCAATGGCCAATCACTATCTATGGGCCAGCAAATGAAAAAATTCCTTATTGTGACAGTAAGTTAGTTGAAAATGATTGCGTAAACTTGCCTAGTTTAGGCATAGCTTTCAGGGTTATTGATCTGCCTGGTCATACTTTAGGACATATTGCTTATTTTAAAGATGATGAGAACAACCCATTATTGTTTTGTGGAGACACTCTCTTTTCTGGCGGGTGCGGTCGACTTTTTGAAGGAACCGCAAAGCAAATGCTAACTTCGTTAACCAAACTAAAAAACTTACCTGAACATACAAAAGTTTATTGTGCTCATGAATACACCCAAGCCAACCTAAATTTTGCATTGGTTGTAGAACCTAATAATAAAGATTTAATTAATTATAATGAAAAAGTGAATAAACTACGTGAAGCAAACCAAGCCACTATTCCTACCTCTATTAAAGTGGAAAAAATGATTAACCCCTTTTTAAGAAGCCATCTACCCACAATACAAAACAGTGCTGTTGCATTTAATAGTAGTACACAAGCTAATAGTCTTGACACATTTACCACGATTAGACGCTGGAAAGACCAATTTTAACATGATAACCTTAAAGTTCTTAGTATAATCCTTGGCGCATTCATTATGATAATAAAGCGTACCTTAAGATTATTTACCCTGACTATTTATCATTGGTAATTCATGAAATATTTTTTATTCCCAGCTTTTATCCTACTCGCTGGCTGTCAAAGTACTTCAACATCACAAAATAGTGACGTTAAAGAGCACAACACTCAAGTAGAATATTTAGCATCTTCTGCAGATATTAACCAAGCATTACTCATTGATGAAAATATTAATGTGATACACCCCGTGGATGATGTTGCTTTTTCAATGTCGTCAAAGGAAACAGCAACACAAAACAATAATGATGTTTGGCAACGAATTCGAGCAAACCTAACTTTTGATGTGCCCGAAAACAAACGAATTACAGTGCAACGTGATTGGTTTGTAAAACACCCTAACTATCTTGACAGAGTCGCTAAACGTGCCGAACCTTTTTTATATTACATTGTTGAAGAATTAGAAAAAAATAATGTACCCGTTGAGCTAGCTTTACTACCTATAGTTGAAAGCGCATTTGATCCTTTTGCTTATTCTCATGGCAGAGCGTCTGGTATGTGGCAGTTTGTGCCTGATACGGGTACACGTTTTGGCATGAAGCAAAACTGGTGGTATGACGGTCGCCGCGATGTTATAGCCTCAACACAGGGTGCAATAAAATATATGAAGTATTTGCACAAGTTTTTTGATGGCGATTGGCTACTTGCACTTGCTGCATATAATTCAGGTGAGGGCCGCGTAAAACGCGCCGTTAAAAAGAACAAAATACAAGGTAAAAACACAGATTTTTGGGCGTTAGATTTGCCAAGAGAAACTAGAGCTTATGTGCCAAAATTACTCGCCCTTGCTGATATTATTAAACGTCCAGAGCAATTCAACTTAAGTATTTATGAAATAGCGAATAATGAAGTAATAAGCTTAGTTGATATTCACTCCCAACTTGATTTAGCCAAAGCCGCCAGTTTGGCTGGCTTATCATTAACTGAACTACAACGTCTAAACCCTGGCTTCAACCGTTGGTCAACCGACCCTGCAGGTCCGCATCGCTTAGTTTTACCTAAACATAAAGTAGAAAATTTTGAAAAAAACCTAGCAAAATTGGATAAAAATGAACGCTTAGCATGGCAGCGATATAAAATCAGAAAAGGCGATAATTTAGGATATATTGCTAATAAATTTCATACTGGTATTGATTTAATTCGCCAAGTAAATGGTATTAAAGGCAACCAAATAAGAGCGGGAAAACATTTACTTATTCCTGTTGCGGCAAAATCACTCGACAGTTATATACTTTCTCAAGAGCAACGCATTGCTAAAAAACAACAAAAAGCATATCAAGGAGTTAAACTAATCCATACTGTTGTATCAGGAGATAACCTTTGGGATATAGGTCAACGTTACAAAGTCACAGGGAGAAATATCGCTAAATGGAATGGATTTGCCCCTCGAGACACATTAAAGCTTGGACAAAAACTAGTGATTTGGCAAAAACAATCTGTATCAACAAAGCGTACTGAAACCGCAAGAATAAACGCAGGTATAGAACAAGCCATTATGCGAAATATTACCTATAAAGTACGCAGTGGTGATTCGTTTGCCCGCATAGCAAATAAATTCAACGTGAGTATTGGTGATATTGAACGCTGGAATAGTTTAAGCCGAAACAACTACTTACAGCCAGGCCAGAAATTAAAAATATCTGTCGACATAATGAACAATATATAAGCTACATTCAATATTTACAATATATTAACGCACGGTGAAATAACAAACACATTTCACCGTGCGTTGCTAACTACTCGCTATGCTTTATAAACGTTCACTGTCAAATTCAATTAAAAAGTCTTGCTGCTGAACAACACCATCAACAAGTATTTCTATATTAAACCAGAATAACCACGTCATTATCTCTTCAGAGCAGCTTGCAAGTAAACTTTCTGCCATCATCAAGTTATGTTCTTGCTTTGCCTCATTTTCAAAAAAAACAGGTATTTTACCCATAAACATATTCTTTCCTTCAAGATAACTTGAAATACTTTTCAATTGATCGCTTGCATTCTTTGCATCAAATTTCAATTTTACATAAAAAGGTAATTCAGTTTTTATATACGCTTGTGACGGTTCTCCTGAAAATTGAATGGTAAATCTACCGTGTTTTGTATTAACCTCACATTCACTTTGACTTGTTAAACAAACAAAGGATAGCAGCTTATCAGCCTTATTTACCTTAGTTGCTTTTGAAACTGGTCCACATGATAACAAATTGAAAAACAACAATATTACAATAAAAACTTTAATCATTTTAAATTTTATAAGTGCAAGTAATTGTTATTACTACTTGACTCCCTTAAACTATACGAGTGAATACACAATCATCAATATAACTGAATCAACAAACTGAACAGTGTATTTTGAGTTAACTTGTGTATATTTATGCTCTCTATGCTACCAAAGAAGTGATAACTGTGCCTAGTCTACCAAAGTCAAAAAATAGTCAAACCAATTATGTTCAATGTGACGACTGTTCCATGAATACAATATGCCAGCCGGTTACAACGGTAAATCAATCGATTGATATATCTGATAGTTATCTTCATAAAAGAATTGTTAAAAAAACGCTCTTTCAACAATTCGAACCACTTAGTGATATTTACGCTGTTACGTCTGGTGCTTATAAATTAAGCCAAAAAACTGATGATGATGAAGAAAATATTATCGGTTTACGTTTTCCTGGAGAACTCGTTGGTGAAGATGCCTTGTATCTAAAAGAATATAATTACACAGCTATTGCGGTGGGTGAAAGTTCTGTATGTAAAGTTTCTGTAGATCAAGTCACTTCTTGCGGTAAATTAATTCCTGAAATTAAACAAAACTTTATTGAATTACTCAGTAGACAAAGTTATGTCAGACAAAAAAACTTTCAAGCCTATATTGGTAAAAAGTCAGCCGATAGTTTACTTGCATCATTTTTATTAAATATTATCGAAAGAAATGCCAGTTATACTGGCGAGAGCGATTGCATAGACTTACCCATCAGTCGAAATGACGTTGCTAACTTTTTAGGGCTACGAAGAGAAACCCTAAGTCGAGTCTTTTCTAAATTTCAAAAAGAAGCATTGATAAAAGTAGAAAGTAAGAAAATTCATCTACTTGAACGAGAAAAGCTTTGTAAACTAGCTGTTAATTAAAAAGTAGTCTATCTTATTAGGTAGTGTATTTTTTAAAATTTGCTCTCTTATTCTCAAAGCTATACTTTGAATTCAAACTTCAATTACCAACCAAATATCCATACAACTTTTATGGTTAATAAAGTAAAGTTTGACCTAGAACAAATTTAACTAATCGATTCGGTTGATTTATATCACCCGCAAGGGGTAAAATTACCTTGCATACAATGCATTTAGCTGCATTTTGTGACATATATCAACGCCATTTGTCAGCTAAAAAAAAACCGTACAAAAATAGTATAAATATCGTTCGCTTTTTTGTTTTTTAATCTAAAAATACCCTTAAAAAGTATTTTTGATGGTTATAAGTCAATAAAGCTATTCTCATTAATAATAACACTGCGGAATACAAAACATGACTCAAAGTAATACGTCAGCAGTAGACTACAACCTCAATGTTGTTCGTCAATTTACTGTAATGACTGTAATCTGGGGGATCGTAGGTACACTGGTAGGTGTACTTATCGCGGCACAATTAATTTGGCCAGCGTTAAACTTTGATACACCTTGGTTAACCTACTCCCGTCTTCGTCCACTTCATACCAATGCGGTAATCTTCGCTTTTGGAACAAGTGCTCTATTTGCTACATCTTATTACGTTGTGCAACGTACTTGTCAAACTCGATTATTTGGTGGCAAATTAGCTGCTTTTACTTTTTGGGGTTGGCAAGCGGTTATTTTATCTGCGGCTATATCTTTGCCTTTGGGTTATACCTCAACAAAAGAATACGCAGAATTAGAGTGGCCAATCGATATACTTATCACTATCGTATGGGTTTCTTATGCCATTGTTTTTTTTGGTACCCTAGTTAAACGTAAAACATCACATATCTATGTGGCCAATTGGTTCTTTGGTGGTTTTATAGTAACTGTTGCGGTATTACACCTTGGTAACTCAATGGTAGTTCCTATTTCTCTGATGAAATCTTACTCTATCTATCCTGGTGCCATTGATGCCATGATGCAATGGTGGTACGGACATAATGCCGTTGGTTTCTTACTCACTGCTGGTTTCTTAGGAATGATGTACTACTTTGTTCCTAAACAAGCAGAACGCCCTGTGTATTCTTATCGTTTATCTATAGTACATTTTTGGGCATTAATCTCATTATATATATGGGCTGGCCCTCATCATTTACATTACACTGCATTACCTGATTGGGCTCAATCAGTGGGTATGGTGATGTCAGTTGTATTATTCCTCCCTTCTTGGGGTGGGATGATTAACGGTATTATGACGCTTTCTGGAGCTTGGCATAAGCTACGTACCGATCCTATTCTACGTTTCTTAATTGTTTCACTTTCTTTCTACGGTATGTCTACCTTTGAAGGGCCTATGATGGCCATTAAATCAGTAAATGCTTTATCTCATTACACTGACTGGACTGTTGGCCATGTGCATTCAGGTGCTTTAGGTTGGGTTGCTATGGTTTCAATTGGTGCTTTATACCACTTAATTCCCGTGTTATTTAACCAAGGTCGTATGTTTAGCATTCGTTTGATCAATGTTCACTTTTGGATGCATACAACTGGTATCGTACTTTATATTGTAGCTATGTGGATTTCAGGCGTAATGCAAGGGTTAATGTGGCGCGCAGTAAATACTGACGGTACGCTAACTTATAGCTTTGTAGAAAGCTTAACAGCATCATACCCATTCTATTTTATTCGCTTCTTAGGTGGTGTTCTCGTTGTATCAGGCTTTATTTTAATGGCTTACAACATGTTTAAAACTATTGGCGCTAAAGATGGAAGTCTTAAGCCTATTGAAGCAGTTTAAGGAGAACAACCATGCAAAATAAACATGAAAAAGTAGAAAAGAATGTCGGTTTGTTTTTCCTTTTTGCAGTATTAGCGATTAGTGTTGGTGGCTTAGTAGAAATCACACCATTGTTTTTCCAAAAAGAAATGACAACGCCTGTTGACAATTTAAAACCTTACACTGCCCTACAAATGGAAGGTCGCGATATTTATATTCGTGAAGGCTGTAGTAACTGTCATAGTCAAATGATTCGTCCGTTTAGAGCTGAAACTGAACGCTATGGCCATTACAGTGTTGCTGGTGAACATGTTTGGGAACATCCATTTTTATGGGGATCTAAGCGTACAGGCCCTGATCTAGCACGTGTTGGTGGACGTTATAGTGATGATTGGCATATTGCTCATTTAATTGATCCTCGTTCGGTAGTGCCAGAATCAAATATGCCTTCTTTCAAGTGGTTAAATACAAATACCCTTGATGGTGAGCTGACAAGTAAAAAGCTTGAAACCTTTAATTGGTTAACGCGTAATCGCAGCCACAAAGATGAAAATGGTAAAGCTATACCACTCTATTCTCAGGCTGAAATCGATGGCGCTGCTGAAGCAGTAAAAGGTAAAACTGAAATGGAAGCCTTGGTTGCTTATTTGCAATCACTTGGGCATGCATTGAAGTAAGCTGATTATTATGGATTACGGAACGCTTAGAGGGTTTTTTGCCCTCCTAATATTGGCTTTATTTATTATTATTGTAGTTTGGTCTTATTCAAAAAAACGTAAGTCTTCATTTGATGAAGTGGCTAACTCTATTTTTGAAGAAGACGACGGAGTCTTAAAAGAACAAACGACAAAGCAAAATAAAAACAGCCACCTTGATACAGATAGCAAACAGGAGACTAATAATAATGTCTAGCTTCTGGAATATATGGGTTTGGGTTCTTACCCTTGGCACATTAGTAGGTATGTATTTATTACTACGTTGGTGCTTAAAGAACTTTGCAGGTGTAAAAGAAGGTGAATCATTAGGTCACTCTTTTGATGGAATTGAAGAATTAAACCACCCTTTACCTAAGTGGTGGAGCACGTTTTTCTTATTAACTATTATTTGGGCTTTTGGCTATATTGCTATGTACGGCTTAGGTAACTGGACCGGTTTATTAGGCTGGAAGAGTTCAAACCAAGGGATTATGAACCTAGCTGAATCAAAAGCGAAAACAGCAGAGTATTTAGCCGCTGATTCTGGTGTATTAGTTCAGTATGACCGTGAAGTTGCTCAAGCAGATGAGAAATACGGACCTATCTTTGAAGCTTACGCTGCTCGTACTATCGAAGATTTAGCAACAGACAGTGAAGCACTAAAAGTAGGCCAACGTTTATTTATTCAAAACTGTTCACAGTGTCATGGATCAGACGCGCACGGTACGACAGGATTTCCTAACCTAGCAGATAAAGATTGGTTATATGGCGGAACACCAGAAAAAATTAAAGAAACCATAATGCATGGCCGTAAAGCGGTAGGTATGATGGCTTGGGCTGGTGCTCTTGGTGGTGAAGAAGGCGTTAAAGAAGTTGCTGCTTATGTTATTAGTTTAAGTGGACGTTCTGTTAATGCTGATCTTGCCAATGCAGGTAAAGCTAAATTTGGAATTTGTGCTGGTTGTCACGGACCTGAAGGTCAAGGTAGTTTAGCATTAGGCTTACCAATGGGTGCACCAAACTTATCAGATAACACATGGTTATACGGTGGTTCTCAACGAGCAATTGAAGAGTCTATTCGTAATGGCCGTGCTGGGATAATGCCTCCTTGGAAAGATATTCTAGGCGAGGAAAAAGTACACTTAGTTAGTGCTTATATTTATTCTCTTTCGCTAGATTAAGTAGCAAAAAACAATATACTTAGTTATCCTTGAATTTGTAAGTTAATATTTCAAAACTCTATTTAACACATTGTTAAATAGGGTTTTTTATTGTTTAAATATCCTAAAGAAAACTAGCCCAACAAATAAAAAAAAGTTATAATGTAGCACAATTTATACTGCTGAATATTGTTAAACACTATGAATACATCTTGGTATCGTGAACCGTGGGCTTGGTTAGTTTTTATTCTTCCTTTTACTGCGGTTGTTGCAGGGATTTCTACTTACATAATTGCAAATAGTGAACCAGATTCATTAGTTGTTGGTGATTATTATAAAACAGGTAAAGCGATTAATTTACAAGTCGCCAAAGTAAAACGAGCACAGAAGTTAGGCGTACGTTTTGCCTTACAATTATCTAATAATGAGCTTGTTGTAAAACCTACAGGCATTGAAAAAAACTTTCCTATGCTTAACATTAGTTTTTTTCATCCAACCTTAGAAAACGAAGATTTTAATTTATCCTTAACACCGGATGGTAATGGATATTTTAGGCATAATTTTGATAAACAAATATCTGGTAAATGGAAAGTAACCATTTCCCCATTTAATAACATCTCTGATACTAGTTGGAAAATTCAAGACACCATTAGCCTTCCTCAAAATGACTTTATTGATATAATTCCAGATCCAACAAAAGCACAGTAAGCTATGTCTTGTTTTCATTGTGATGAGCCTATTCCAAAAGGCATTAATCTTTACGTTACCATTAACAAAGTAAAACAGCCTATGTGCTGTATTGGTTGCCAAGCAGTTGCCCAAACTATTGTTGATAATGATCTCACGCAATATTATCAATTTAGAACCGAACCAGCTCAAAAAGGTGCAAATTTAATTCCTGAAGAACTTAAGTTTCAACAGCAACAAAAAAATAAATTACTTGATAAAGAAATACTACAAAGTGAGTTTATTTATCAAAATAAAGATTCAAAAGAAGCTATTTTAACCATTGAAGGTATCAGTTGCGCAGCTTGCGCATGGTTAATTGAAATGCAGTTAACCAAACTTGAGGGTATTATCAAGATCAGCGTTAATGCCACAACTCAACGAGCCACTATAGTTTGGCAAGACAGCATTTTACAACTCAGTGATATTCTTGATGCCATTGAGCATATTGGTTATCAGGCATTGCCCTTTAAAGCCAATGAGATTGAACAACGAAACAAAGCCACAAGTAAAATTTTCATTAAACGCTTAGGTATAAGTGGAATTTTAATGATGCAAATCATGATGATAGCTGTGGGTTTGTATTTTGGTGCATTTTCTGACATGGCTGAGCACAATAAAATATACATGCGTTGGGTTAGCTTTCTTTTAGCTGTTCCTATTGTATCTTATGGTGCTTTTCCTTTTTATACTGGTGCAATAAATGCGCTAAAAATGAAACGTTTGTCAATGGATGTACCTGTGTCTATTGCGATCATATTAGCTTTTTGTGCAAGTGCATGGGCAACCATAACTCAGCAAGGCGAGGTTTATTTTGAATCAGTTTCAATGTTTACCTTTTTATTGTTAATTGGCAAATTTTTAGAATTCCGAGCTCGGTCTTATGCTGCACAAGTCTCTGCCAATTTGTTAAAACTTATGCCTATGACAGCAATCAGAATCGGTAAAGCAAATAACATTGATGAATTATCAATAACAAATTTTGAAGACACCAATAAATATATTGAAGAGCTTGTAGCTGCTAAGCAGTTAATTAAAGGTGATGTAGTGCTCATAAAGCCAGGCGAAGTTATTCCTGCTGATGGCATTATCATCAGTGGTAATAGTCAAGTAAATGAAGCTATGTTATCTGGAGAACAATTACCTGTTACCAAAACAGTTAATGACCAAGTTTTTGCTGGCACTATTAATAGTGACGGTAACCTAACCATAGAAGTAAAACAGCCCAGTAACCAATCTTTTTTGAGTCAATTAATTCGTTTAAGTGAACAGTCTCAAGCACATAAACCTAAATTAGCGCGTTTTTCTGACAAAGTGGCACAATATTTTGTGGCAATTATTTTACTTACCGCAATAGGCACTGCTTTATATTGGCAGCAACATTTACCCGAAGAGGCTTTTTGGATTACTTTATCTGTGTTAGTCGCCACTTGCCCTTGCGCCTTATCGTTAGCAACACCTACCGCATTAACTTGTGCTACCACTCGATTAAATCGTGATGGTATTATGATTAAATCAGCCCACGTTATGGAAACAATGCCTAATATTGATTACTTTGCTTTTGATAAAACTGGAACGCTAACCACGGGCGAATTTACCATTGATAAAATTATCATTAAGAATACTCAATATTTAGAAAAAGATATCTTAGCAATAGCCGCTGCACTTGAGTCACACTCAGAGCACCCGCTTGCAAAACCGTTTGTAGAACACAGAGATTACAACATAAAAGCAAATAACATTGAGGTTTTATCTGGGCAAGGTGTGAGTGGAGAGGTCAACGGAACGTCTTACAAAATAGGTAAAGCAAGCTGGTTATTATCAACATCAAAGCAAGAACACCAAGACTTAATCAATGCGTCTTGCGTATTAGTTTCTGATAACAAACTTATTGCGGCATTTTATCTGAAAGATAAAATAAGAGACGATGCTAAACCAGTAATTGATTGTCTTAATATGAACCATAAAACACTAATGCTTTCTGGTGATAATCAAGATGCGTGTGATAAAATAGGCCAAAAATTATCAATATCTCAATGCTATGGAAATTTAAGTGCAACTGATAAAATGGCTATTATTAAAAATCAAGAAGATAAAAATATCAATATAGCGATGATAGGCGATGGCGTGAATGACTCACCTGTATTTGGCGCGGCTCATGTGTCTATGGCAATGGGTTGTGGTACAGATATAGCCAAAAGCGGTGCTGATGTAATTTTGTTAAATAATAAGTTATCAAGTATTAATATATTGAACCATGTTTCAATAAAAACCAAACGTGTTATTTTTCAAAATTACTTATGGGCTTTTGGTTATAATGCCATTGTACTCCCCTTAGCGGTATGTGGTTTTATTACTCCTTATATGGCTGTTATTGGCATGTCTGTCAGTTCAATTTTAGTCATAAGTAATTCATTACGATTACTAAAAAACAGTGCATCAGCTTTCAATACTAAACCACACTAAGAGTAAAGATATGAGTATTATTTATATATTAATTCCAATTGCCGTATTACTCACTGCTCTTGGTATTTATCTCTTTTTTTGGGCTGTAAAAACTGAACAGTTTGAAGATTTAGAGAAACAAGGCATGAGTATTCTGTTTGATGATGCTAAAGATGAAAGCAACAATAAGTCGCAAGTTACACATAACACCGATAAACAGCAAGAAACAGTTAATAATCAGCGAATAGATAAATGAATCTTGATTTGCTCTCCGCTTTTGTGATTGGTTTACTTGGCTCTGGTCATTGTATTGCGATGTGTGGCGGCATTACTTCTATGCTTACCTCTGCTCTACCAACACCAGTCCCACATAAATATGAAAATCAACAAATTCCCGTTAATAATCAAGAAAATCCCTGTAAAGCTTACAACAAAACCATTTTAGTTATTTGTTATAATTTAGGCCGAATTACTTCTTACGCATTTATCGGTGCCATTGTTGGCTTTACTGGCTCTATTGCAGCAAAAAATCTTGGAGCCCCTCTTGCCGCCTTACGCATAATTTCTGCAGTTTTCATGATCTTACTTGGTTTATACCTCGGACAATGGCTAATGTGGCTAAACCGCATTGAAGCGTTAGGGAAGTACTTATGGCAATATATCTCCCCATTAGCCAGTAAGGCCATTCCAGTCAATTCACCTGCCAAAGCTTTATCACTAGGTGTTATTTGGGGCTGGTTACCTTGTGG
This sequence comes from Colwellia sp. E150_009, assembly GCF_053543955.1. Classification (NCBI taxonomy): domain Bacteria; kingdom Pseudomonadati; phylum Pseudomonadota; class Gammaproteobacteria; order Alteromonadales; family Colwelliaceae; genus Colwellia; species Colwellia sp. E150_009. The sequence goes on along the minus strand of NZ_JBHFOM010000015.1, from coordinate 8,373 downwards.
GTTAGTTTATTCAACGCTGACTTGGGCTTTAGCAAGTGGTAGTATAGTTTCAGGGGCAAGCATTATGCTTTTTTTTGGTCTAGGAACATTACCTGCCCTGTTAACCCTTTCTATTGGCATGACTAGTATGAAAAAGCACCTAATCAAGCCACTTGTAAGACAAACAATGGCATTAATTCTAATATCCTACGGTATTTACAGTTTTATTGTTGCATATCAACAAATGTTCTAATACCATAGTCTAGTCCAAGGAATTAGAGCAAATACCCTTATGCTGTAGTAAGGGTATTTAAAAACAATCTATTTCTCTAATATTAATGAGTAATCTATGCCAAAGAATAGTTGCCCTGGTACACAGCATATTAAGTGTCAAAACTGTAGCATTAGTGAACTTTGTCTCCCTTTCACGCTAAATAATCAAGAGCTAGATAGCCTTGATGAAATAATTGATCGTAAACGTCCATTTCATAAAGGTGATAAAGTGTTTACTGATGGTCAAGAAATGCACGCACTTTATGCTATACGTTCCGGTACATTTAAAACCTTCACTGTAAATGAGCAAGGTGAAGAACAAATCACAGGTTTTCATTTAGCAGGTGATTTACTCGGCTTTGATGGAATTGCTGATTCAGAACATAAAAGTTTTGCCCAAGCACTAGAAACATCAATGATCTGTGAAATTCCGTATAATAGTTTAGACAAGTTATCAAACACTATGCCTAAACTTAAAAAACAAGTTTTGCGTTTAATGAGTAATGAAATTCGCACTGATCAAGAAATGCTAACTTTATTAAACAGAAAAAATGCTGAACAACGAGTTGCTACTTTTTTAGTTAGTTTAAGTGACAGGTATCATGCTAGAGGTCTATCCTCTTCTGAATTCCGTTTAACCATGACACGCAGTGATATTGGCAATTATATTGGTTTAACCGTTGAAACAATCAGTCGTTTATTAAACCGCTTCCATAAAAATGGTTTAATAAAAGTTGATGGTAAGCTTATTACCATACTCGACATTGATGAATTAATAGATTGCTCTGAGCTATAAAATACTTTTAGCGATAAACTTATAGTTAAGCTACTATTAAAATATTAAAAAAATTGATTTAAAACAAGCATTAATTCTTCATTTTTGCTATAAACATAGGTAGGCTTTACTTAATTTATAGCAAAGGTGAGAGTTATCATGAATACCTATCAAAACATTTTGGTTGTTATTGACCCAACAACTAACGATCAAAAAGCATTAAAAAGAGCAATTGATTTAGCCATCAGCATCGACGCGAGTGGTAATAAGGTTAATGTTACGGCCTTTTTAAGTATTTTCGACTTCTCTTATGAAATGACCACAATTCTCTCAAGTGATGAACGTGATGTAATGCGCCAATCAGTAATCAAAGATAAAGAACTTTGGCTTACTGACATCATTAGTGATTTAAATCCTGAGATTAAAATAACGAGCCAAGTTGTTTGGCATAACCGCCCCTTTGAAGCCATTGTTGAGCGTGTTATTCAAGAAAAATACGATCTTGTAATTAAAGGCACTCATCAACATGACAAACTAAAATCCGTTGTATTTACACCTACTGATTGGCACATATTACGAAAATGCCCCTGCCCAGTACTACTTGTAAAAGAGCATGAATGGCCAAGCAATGGTAATATTCTCGCTGCAGTTAATGTTGGCAGTGATGAAGCAGAACACCACTCACTCAATCTAAAAATAACACAAGAAGCCAAACAATTAGCACAACTTATAAAAGGTAATGTCCATTTAGTTAATTCATTTCCTGGTACGCCTGTTAATATTGCTATTGAAATACCTGAGTTTAATTCAACTGAATATAACGACACCATGCTTAAGCATCACGAACAAGCTATGATCACTCATGCAAATAAGTTTGATATTAGTATTGATAACACACATGTTGAAGAAGGTTTGCCCGAAACAGTCATCGAGCACGTAGCAACAAAAATTGATGCTGAGCTAGTAATATTGGGCACCATAGGTAGAACAGGTATATCAGCAGCTTTAATAGGTAACACCGCTGAACACGTTATTGATCAACTTGACTGTGATGTATTAGCACTAAAACCTGATGGCTATGTTTCACCGCTAGAATAATTATTATCCAAAAAAACATATCATAGCAAGGGGCTGACTACAGGCCCCTTATGACAATATCCCCTATAGTATCAACTAGCTTTAAAAGTATAAAAGTCCTATAATACCTCGAAAAATAATGCGCCGCAAAATCGATGGCGTAAAATCTATCACTTTACATTCTGCGTACTAAAGAATCTGCAACATGAACTCTACCCGCTTAACAGCCGTGCAAAAATCTCAACTATCAAAATTAGAAAAACGCCTACGTCATAATGTTGGTCAAGCCATAGCTGAATACAATATGATTGAAGATGGCGATAAAATCATGGTGTGTTTATCAGGCGGTAAGGACAGTTATGCCTTACTTAGTATTCTAATGAAATTAAAAGAATCCGCGCCAATTAATTTTGAATTAATCGCGGTAAATTTAGATCAAAAACAACCTGGTTTCCCTGAACATATTCTGCCTCAATACTTAGACAGCTTAGGTATTGAGTACCATGTAATAGAAGAAGATACCTACACCATAGTAAAAGATAAAATTCCTGAAGGAAAAACCACCTGTAGTTTATGCTCAAGACTGCGCCGTGCTGTACTTTATAAAACAGCCAAAAACTTAGGCGCAACTAAAATTGCCTTAGGACATCATCGTGATGACATGATTGAAACCTTGATGCTAAATATGTTCTATGGTGGAAAAATGAAAGCTATGCCAGCCAAATTGGTTTCAGACAATAGTGAGCATGTTGTTATTCGCCCTTTAGCATTTTGCAAAGAAAGCGAATTAATTCAATACGGCGAGCTAAAGCAGTTTCCAATTATTCCGTGTAACTTATGTGGCTCTCAACCCAATATGCAACGACAAAATATTAAACGCATGTTAAACGACTGGAACGAGCAATCACCAGGCAGAATAGAGTCAATGTTCACAGCCATGCGAAACATTGTACCTTCTCACCTTTGTGACGGTAATTTATTCAATTTCAAAAATATTGATAGTACATCAGGTGTAATCAATGGTGGTGATCTAGCATTTGATGAAGCTGAAATAGATAACAATTTTAGTAATACAACTAAGCATAATAATGAGTTAAATGTGATTGAAGTGAAATAATACCATACATTTTATAATACAATAACTTATATATTGATTTCACTTCATACTCCCCAACTATCCTTATAGCTAAAAGTACTGTTGATTATGTCTTAGCATATTAGTGATATCAATGACGTAATCTACACCACGTTCAGAATACGGTAATAGGCCTGTTGCAAGTACTGTAGGGTTAAGATTTTGTTCTTGTGACCGTAATTCAGCCCGTATGGTTCTAAACACATTATATGCATTGTTAGTATTAATGTTTTTATAATACCGTACAACCGCTTCTTCTAGACTCTGAAAAGCAGCCACTTCATGTATTTCACCAGTGCTTCTTCCACTTGGCACCATGCCACATCCTTGTTGATAGCACCAAATACCAAAAAAGTTCAGGCCGATACGAGAGAACCGAGAGGTTCCCCAAGCCGACTCATTTGCTGCCTGAACCAAAACTAATGGAATAGGAATAATGTCAACACGTGATAACAGAGCATTTAATTTTGTTAATGTTGACGCATTTTTATTTACTTGATATTGCTTTGCTAAACGGTTTAATTCTTGATGTTCTTGTTCAGATAAAGGTAATTCTAGTGATACTTTTTCAATCCAAGTATTAAGCTTTGCTCTAGTTTCTAATAGTTTTCTATTTTGTTTAACCACAACAGGTTTTATAAAGTTAAAAAACTTTTTCTTTTTGGTTTTTATGTCATCTATTGCAGCAAAATCTGGCAATTCCACATTATGTAAAGGTTTTTCAACTGTTTTTTTAATTATTTTTTCAGATTTTTCATCCGCAGTTACTTGGGCTTGTGTTTTGGCTTTTATTTCAATTGGTGTTGATTCAATCGTTTTATTCATTACCGTGGGTTTCAAAAAAGTAAAAGGGGCAATCAAAAAAATAGCGAACAAAAACAATTCAACCTTAATTAGTATTGAGTTTTTCATAAGAATTCCATAAATAAGTCGGTTTATGCAGAAAAGGTATCATCACTGTCTGATGAATTTTTATCTGATTTTGCGCTATTTGTTAACAAAGTAATGTCAATAGGCTTATTGGTAGCTAAACTAATACCAAAAATTTCACGATATAAAATACCTTTGACATTATAAAATAAAGGGGCAAGAAACGACACGCCAATTAACAAAATCATCACGCCTAACGGAGCAAAACTCGATTCAAGTAAAAAAGCCAATGGCATAAATAAAACAACAAGTGATAGCAGTAAAATGAAGTACAAATAAAGAATAGCAAAAAACTTAAATCGTAATGTTTGAATAGATAAGATGATCGCTTTCATAGGCGTCATTTTTTTTTCAATAACAAGAGGTATGGTTAATGATAACGTTACGGCTAAAAAGATGCCTGGCAGCACAAACAATTGAAAACCAATGCTAATTAATATTGAGGTAAATAATGCGCATAATACTACCCAGCTCGCCCGAGATAAAAAAGAAAATATCATTTTGGCATGTGTTTGCATACCAATAGCATGCTGAACTCCCATCATTTCAATACCACCAACAAAAGGCCATACCGCTACAGTAACAATAAGGTTTAGTATCATACTAGCTTTTGGATCAGCAATAACAACTTCAATACCACCAAGGTAATTACTGACAATAAAAGAAACTAACATGCCAAGCAACAAAGAAAATAACAAACCTAAATTAATAGCTAACCTAGACTTTAATGTTTGTTCCCACGCTTCAGTTAAGATAGTTTTAACATCAATTTGGTAGTCGCCCTTAAGCGCACTTTCAATATTACCACCAACTTGTACGATCGTTATTTTTTCTGGCAAAACAGTAATCCTTATAAGTTTTTACTAATTGATCAAAATAATTAGTTAAAAGTAAATCTAGCGAGAAGAATAAAATAAAAACGGCATTATACCCGAATATAAAATTAAGTGTTGACGACTATGGTCTAATTCAAGTCACTAAGCACTAACTGAACAGCTAAGGCTAATAAAACGCCCCCCATTATTCTATCAAGAAGATAACCTTTAATTTGTAAAAAATATCTAATGCGAGGATGCGTTAGTAAGTATGATAAACAAACAAACCAACCCCCTGTTGCTACTGTCATATACAATCCATAACTCAGCTTTATTACAAAAGGTGTGTCAGGTGCAATGACGACAGAGTACAAACTAACAAAAAACAATGTTGCCTTTACGTTTAATCCATTAATTAAAAATCCCGTAAAAAATGCTCTTTTCGCTGAAGGAAGTGTTTCTTTATTCGCTACGGTGGTTAACACTCGGTAGTCATCACGGTTCTTATTTTCTTCACCACTCAAAGTTTGCAACGCTTCAGTATCATTAGGTTTTTTCGCACGTAAACCGTGCCAAGCTATATAGCAAAAATAACTTGCGGCTATATATTTTAACGCAGTAAATAACCTTTCATCACTTGCAATAATCAACCCCACCCCAACTAAAGAGTAGGTAACGTGCAATAAAATCCCCGTTGCTATACCAAAGCTGGTAAATATTGCAGTACGGCGATCATAACGAATACTTTGTTTCAATATAATAGCAAAATCAGGCCCGGGGCTGGCTACAGCAAGTAAATGCACTACTGCAATAAGAAAAAATTGTTCTAAATATGACATGAATGATTCTATTATTAATGTAAAGGGGATTATTGTAATGGGTATTTATGGTGAATATTGGTCAGTATTTGTTGAAAAAAAAGCGTACCTTTTTTATTTGCTAACGCAATATTGTTTTCTGGAATTTTTTCGGGTTCATTATACACAGATAATACCTTTGCCATACTTGCCTCACGAATAATATGTATAACAGGATAAGGAGATCGATTAGTAAAGTTACTACTATCGTCATAATCTTCGCCATCAAAACAGTACTCAGGATGCATACTAGCAAGTTGAAAAATACCTTCGAAGCCAGAGTTAACGAGTAAATCATTACCATATTCAACTAAATCTAAATAACGTTCAAACCCTCTGAATCCATCTCGGTATATGATCAACGTGGTTTCAAGTTCATTATGAGCTTGTAAGTAGCGACATTGTCCAATTAATTCATGTAATGCTGGTTTTACTTGATCCTCTGTAGATTCATGATAATAAATAGTGTTATTTACAAATTCTTTTTTTGCAAAAGGGCAAAAATTAAGATCAATAATCACTTCTTCAAGCCATTGTTTTATGGCTAAAATTGCATTAGTTTCAGTTTTATTTTTACTACTAGTCATTAAGCTATGCTTCACATATTAGTTTGTTGATTGCTGTAATTGCCACATTTTACTGTATTTTCCTTGCAAGGCTAATAATTCTTTATGATTACCTTGCTCAACTATTTCACCGTCATTCATCACAATAATACTATCGCTATCTGTAATAGTAGATAATCGGTGTGCAATGACCAAACTCGTGCGGGTTTTTGCTACCTCATTAATTGCGGCTAAAATGGCTTGCTCAGAATGACTATCTAACGAAGAAGTTGCTTCATCAAACACAAGAATATGGGGGTTTTTTAATATTGTTCTCGCGATAGCAACCCGTTGTTTCTCACCACCAGACAATTTTAATCCACGTTCGCCTACCATTGTTTCAACACCTTCTGGAAGACTATTAACAAACTTTGTTAGGTGCGCAAGTTCAATAGCTTTCATCACTTGTTGAGCATTTGCTTCTGGGTTGCCATAATTAACATTAGCAAACAAAGTATCGTTAAAGAGAACTGTGTCTTGTGGCACAATGCCTATGTGCTGTCGCAGTGAGTTTTGCGTAACATGATTTATATCTTGAGCATCGATACTAATAGCACCTGAACTAACATCATAAAAACGAAATAATAATTTAACTAACGTTGATTTACCTGAACCACTTTCACCAACAACCGCAACCTTTTTCCCACCATTGACCTTAAAAGAAACCCCCTTGATGATAGGACGTTTTTTATTATACGAAAAGTGTACATTGTTAAAACTAATACTCGCTTGGCTTATTGATAACTCAGTGGCGTTATCAATATCTTGCACTGTAGGTGTTTTATCTAATAAACCAAATAAATTTTCGATGTTTGCCAATGAGCCTTTGATTTCACGATAAACAAAACCTAAAAAGTTAAGTGGCATAAATAACTGCATCATAAAGGCATTGATTAATACAAAATCACCTAATGTCATCTTGCCTTCACTAACATTAACAGCTGCAAGTGCTAACATTGAGGTCATTGCTATGGCAATAATAAGTGCTTGTCCGCCATTTAATGCAAATAATGATAAACGATTTTTAATTTTGGCTTGTTCCCACATACTCAGTTGTTTGTCGTATGCCTGTGCTTCATAATCTTCATTAGTAAAATATTTAACTGTTTCGTAATTAAGTAAGCTATCAATCGCCCGAGTATTACTTGAAGAATCCGCTCGATTGGCTTCGCGAACATAACGTGTTCTTAAGTCGGTAGCGTAGACAGAATAGGCTATATAGGTAAGAATTGATCCTAAGGTAATTAAGGCAAACCAAATACCATAGTTTACAAATAAAATCGTAACAACCATTACAATTTCAAATAATGTGGGAACAATATTAAACACCATAAAGCGCATTAAAAAACTAATGCCCGAAGTGCCTCGGTCTATATCACGAGATAAACCACCTGTTTGTCGGTTTAAGTGAAAATCAAGATCTAATTGATGTAAATGACGAAATACTTTTAAGCCAATACGACGTATTGCTCGCTCAGTTACCCGACCGAATAACGTATCACGAATTTCTGCAAACACCACAATAGATAAACGTACAGCACCATAAGCGAGTACTAAACCAAAAGGTACTACAAACGTATTCAAATTCTCAGGCGCTTTCGCATCTAAGGTATCAACAATATCTTTTAAAATGAAAGGTAAGTATACACTGGCTATTTTAGTGAGTATCAAACAGAAAAAAGCAAACGTGATACGTTTTTTAAACTCAAAAAGATAAGGTAAAATTAATTTAAACGCTTGCCAATTAATAGTGGAAACTTCTTGTTCAGAATAACTTGAACGACGCATATTTACCTTATTTATAAATAATACCAAGTTGATTAAGTTCTTTCCCACTCAGCGAGAATTAAAAGGCTTAGAGGCACAGGTTATACGTTCCAAACATAACCTAAGTACCTACATCCATGTAGGCAAGGCATTGATTGAA